>CAKUDT010000282.1 GCA_934645125.1 uncultured Eggerthellaceae bacterium | reverse complement strand
CCGCCACTAAGCGCACGGACGCATTTGCCAGCCTGGGACGTGTGCTAAGCATCGCGGATTTCCTGGCCGGCCAGCGCTTCCCTATCACGCAACGCTTCTTGTGGCTGAGATGGAGAAAGCGCGCCTTGATCTTGCTCAGAAGAAGCTTGCGTTACTTGTTCTCCCTGATCAGAAGCGCTTTGCGTTGCTTCCTCTTCAGAAGCGACAGTTTCTTCCTGAGCTGCCTCTTCCTGCGCGACACCTTGTTGCGCGTCCACCAGCAACGGCGTGCGCGTAAGCATGATCACGTTATTTTGCAGCGGGCCGGGCAAAACCAGCTTGCCCGAAAGCGCGTTGGCAAGCGACGTAAACCACCAGGAAATGTCATCGAACAGCGTGGCGGTGAACACTTTCTTGCCGTCTTCGATAAGCGCGATTTGCGAACGATCGCTTGAGAAACGGTAATGGCTCGTGCCTGTTAAGTTACCAATGCTGTAGGTTACCGTTTTCGCCTGCGTGTCAATCGTATATTCGTAGACAGCATCTTCAGAAATGCCTATCGTATCGGGACCAATGGGGACAGCAACTTCGGTGTCGTAGATGTACCACGTTCCCTGAATGTCCTGTGCGTCGTCGTGAACCCACCAGCGGTCAACGGCCAGCGCAACGCAAGCAACAACAAACGCCGCAAAAACGCCAATTGCCACCGACAGCGCAATACGCGCAGGTGAACGCGGCTTTTTCGCGCGCTTCGAAGGAGAAGCACCCGCTCGGCCAGAACGCGATGAGCCAGAAGCCCTTCGTCGCGATCCGTGCGGCTCTTGCTCGTCGGATGCCTCTTCGCGCTCTGCGCGCGCGGGGACCTTAGCGGTCTTCCGTGTTGCAACGCGCCTGTTCGCAGCCGATTTTCGCGCCGAAGGACGCGCACCAGCACCCGCAGCGCTTGGTGTCACGGGGCGCTCAGCCCCTGAGCTGCTGCAACTGGCTCCTTCCCGCGCGCCACCGGCAGCGCCCACGCCGGCACCACCGCCGCCGCCAGCACCTGCGCCTTCCCAAGCCGCATCGCCAACGCCCGGCGCAGTGGAGCGCATGCCGCCGCCGCCCGCGCCTTCCCCTTCGCCAGCACCACCCAACGCGGTGCCCGAAACAGGTCGAGCCGACCCCCCTGAGCGGGAAGTCGGCCCTTTCTTACCGTTTTTTACGTTTTCTTTTGCCGCAAACTCGGCCGACTGCGTAGCGCGAGCCGGCGAATCCTTCAACGAACGACGCGTTGGCACAACCAGTTACCTTCTGCCTGATCAGCGGTTTTGCTAGTCCTGCTTGCCAATGATGGTCGCCCCGCCCATGTAGGGAACCAAAACATCGGGAACCGTGATGGTGCCGTCTTCGTTCTGATAATTCTCCACGATTGCCGCCATGGTGCGTCCTACCGCAAGGCCGGAGCCGTTCAGCGTGTGAACAAAACGCGTGCCCTTGAAGTTCTCTGGGTCGCGATAGCGGATGTTGGCGCGACGTGCCTGGAAATCCCAGCAGTCAGAGCAAGAGGAAATTTCCTTGTACGCGTTGTAGCACGGCAGCCAAACCTCCAGGTCATAGGTCTTGCAGCTGGAGAATCCAATGTCACCCGTGCACAGGCTGATCACGCGATACGGCAGCTTAAGTTGCTGCAGAATGTACTCGGCGTCGTTGACCATGGACTCCAGATCGTCCTGAGATTCCTCAGGCTTGGAGAATTTCACCATTTCCACCTTGCTGAACTGGTGCACGCGGATGATGCCGCGCGTATCGCGACCGGCAGCGCCCGCCTCGGAACGGAAGCAGGGCGTGAATGCGCAGTACTTCAGCGGCAGCTTGCTTGCATCCAGCACCTCATCGCGATGCAGGTTCGTCAGCTGCACTTCGGCAGTGGGAATCAGATACATGCCATCGGTGGTCTTGAACAGGTCTTCCTCGAACTTAGGAAGCTGCGCAGTGCCGGTAAGCGTCTCTGCGTTCGCAACGGCGGGAACCCACCATTCCTTCATGCCGCGGCTCGTGTGCGTATCAGCCATGAAGTTGATCAGCGCGCGCTCCAAACGAGCACCCTGCCCGCCCAGCACGTAGAAGCGGCTGCCCGCAAGCTTAACGCCGCGCTCGAAGTCCATAATGCCCAGCTCAGGGCCAAGATCCCAGTGCGCCTTCGCCTCAAAGTCGAACTCACGCGGCGTACCCCAACGACGAACCTCGGGGTTGTCGTTTTCATCCTTGCCGATCGGCGTAGTGGGATGCGGCATGTTCGGCGTGCTCATCAGGCGTTCCTTCAAGCCCGCATCGGCGGCTGCGCGGCGTGCGGTTGCTTCGGAAAGCTGCTCGTTGATCTGGGTCACTTGCGCCTTGATTTCTTCGGCTTCGTCCTTCTTGCCCTGACCCATGAGCTTGCCAATTTCCTTGGAAAGAGCATTGCGCTTGGCCTGCAGGGACTCTTCTTCAGCGATTGCGGCGCGGCGCTCGTCATCAAGCTGCGAGAAGCGTGCTGAGTCGAATGAGCTGTTACGGTTCTTCATGGCTTCCTCTACCGCGCTCAAATTCTCACGCACAAACTTGATGTCTAACATGATTGCTCCTTCTTCGTTGTTTCTCGACACGTTGCGATTTGGACTCGCTGATTCGGTTTTCCGTGCCGTTTTGTATAAATCTGTAGTATAGCGCAGC
>CAKUDT010000281.1 GCA_934645125.1 uncultured Eggerthellaceae bacterium | reverse complement strand
ATGCTGCGCTGATGATGCAGCTGGGCGCGGAAGGCGTGTTCGTGGGCAGCGGCATTTTCAAGAGCGGCAACCCCGAAAAGCGCGCGCAGGCCATTGTGAAGGCCGTTGCGAACTACCAGGACGCAGCGCTTATTGCGGAGCTTTCCGAAGACTTGGGCGAAGCGATGGTCGGCATCAACGCCGATGAGATTCAGCTCATCATGGAAGAGCGTGGTCAGTAGTGAGTGCTAAGGCGGATTCTGCCGCAAGCGACCCGCAGGGTAGCGCGGCAGGCAAGAAAGTGGGCGTCCTGGCTGTTCAGGGCGCCTTCGCTGAGCATGCTGCCATGCTTTCGCAGCTGGGCGCCCAGGTGGTGGAAATCAGGCAAGCGTCTGACTTGCAGAAGGATTTCGACCGCATTGTTCTTCCTGGCGGTGAAAGCACCGCGCAAGGAAAAGTGTTGTGTGACCTGGGGATGCTCGATGAATTGCGCACGCTCATTCAGCAAGGCATGCCGGTTCTTGCTACGTGTGCGGGGCTGATTTTGCTGGCGCAGCGCATTGACCAGGAAAACGGCGACGGCTCTTCGGTTGACGAGCAGCACAACTCCACATGGCTGGCAACGCTTCCTGTTACGGTGCGCCGCAACGCATACGGGCGCCAGCTGGGAAGTTTCCACGCGCAAGGCGATTTCGCGGGTTTGGGGCAGGTTCCCATGACGTTCATTCGCGCGCCGTTTGTAACGCAGGTTGATGAAGACGTGGAAGTGCTTTCGCGTGTAGACGGGAACGTTGTTGCGGTGCGCTATGGCAACCAGCTTGCGTTGTCGTTTCATCCGGAACTCGATGATGACCTGCGTATTCATCGTCTTTTCTTGGAAGTGTAGGGAAGGGTTGGCGTCGTGCCTGCGCGTAAGGCGCTGGCACGACGACCGCAGCGCAAAGGTTTCGGCGGCTCATTACGGCGCAACGCATCGTGGCTGCCGGACTGTGTAAACTCTGCCGTCGCCTGCGAAAGAACCCCCTAGTCTCTTCCCAGAAACGCCCTTACGGCAGGGTCGAAGGCGGCGGTGAAAAGTTCGTTTGAGCTGCTCGTTGATTTCCGCTTTAGGGGTCTTGGTCATTTTGAGCCCGTAGCCAATATTGTCGCGCACGGTCAAATGCGGGAAAAGCGCGTGATCCTGATAGAGAATTCCCAGGTGACGTTGCTGAACGGGCAGTGCGCTCACATCTTTGCCGTCAAGCAGGATGGCGCCGTCTTCCAAGGGGAAGGCGCCCGCAATCGCTTCCAACAGCACGGTTTTCCCCGCACCTGTTTATCCTACCACGGCAAACTTTTCCCGTGGAGCAATCGAGAGCTCGTCTATGGAAAGGCAAAACGCGCCGCGCCATGGTTGCCTCCGTGGTCCCGCGGTAAACATACGGTGGATGAGCGGGGAACTGCAGCTCATGTGCGCGCAGCGAAGGACGCCGCGTTCCTGTAGCAAACATGCGGCGAAGGGGCGTTATTTCAATCGGCCTTCCAAGGCGTGCATTGCTCTATACTGAGCGACAAGATTATTTGTGCGCGTTGAAGGTGAATGTGAGTACGCAAAACAAGAGAATCGGTTTTTCAAAACGGTTCGGCGTTGTTATGGCAGCGGCGTTGGTCGTCCTGTGCCTTCTTGCGGCTGTTTTTGCGCTCTTCTCGCCGTCGAACGCTTCTTCTGAAGGAGGCGCATCGGGCACTGCGGCGGGGCCTGTCGCGACAGCAGCGGGTTCGGCCCCTGATCAAACAGTGCAACTATCAGGTGAAACGTATGAGAAAAATACGGAGCTCATTGTGCGTTTTCTTGATGTTGGCCAAGGGGATGCAACGTTGCTGGAATCGCGGGGCCACTGGCTTTTGATTGATGGTGGCGCCCCTTCGGCTTCGCGTAAAATCTACGCAACACTTGAAAAACTTGGCGTCAATCACCTGGATGCTGTGATTGCCTCGCATCCCGATGCTGACCACATTGGGGGCATTGCCGCCGCGTTGAACTATGCAACATGCGATTCTTTGTACTGCTCGGTGAGTCAAAGCGATTCGGAAACGTTCGCCCATATGGTGAAATACAACGAGCGAAACGGCTCGGACATTGTTGTTCCGCAAAACGGCGACAGCTTTACCCTGGGTGATGCGACGGTTACGTTTTTGCGTACCCAACAGGCGTTTTCCGATAGCAACAATGGGTCGCTGGTTGTGCGTATCGATTGCGGCGGTGCGTCGTTTCTGTTTCCCGGTGATGCGGAAAATGCTGCTGAACAGGCGTTTCTTGCCGAAGGAGCGAATGTTTCCGCTACGGTTTTGCATGTGGGGCATCATGGGTCGCTTACTTCAACGTCTGCTGCATTCCTAGCTGCTGTTGCGCCGCGGTACGCAGTGGTCAGCGTGGGCGCGAACGATTACGGACATCCCTCCGAGCGTGTGATGGAGCGTATTCAAGACTTTGGCGCTGCAATCTATCGCACCGACCAAGTGGGTGATATCACATTCGAGCTGCGCGATGGTTCCCTGGTCGCCACCACGGCAAAAACCACAACCGAGGCTCCAACGGCTCCAGGGAAATCGAAGTCGGCATCGGGTGCAGCGGATTTTGCCACAGAAGCAGGTTCAGCGGCATCGGAGGTTGTTGGCAGTGGCGCTTTCACCAGCGGAAACGTATCCAACGGCA
>CAKUDT010000280.1 GCA_934645125.1 uncultured Eggerthellaceae bacterium | reverse complement strand
CATCAAAACCGGGCGAATGGGCGAAGGAATCACCGTAGCAAGCGCAGGGCGCGCAATGCCCTTGATGCGCCCCATAATCAGCGTTGCGGCTGCAAGACAAGCGCCCGTAGAACCTGCGGAATAAAAGCCTTGCGCGCGCCCTTCTTTAACCAGGCGGCATGCCACGCTAATAGATGAATTTTTCTTCTTGCGCACGGCCTCGGCGGGATGTTCCGCCATGCCAATGACTTCCGTTGCCACCGCGGCTTCGCAACGATCATGATTCGCAGCGAACGGCTCAACAACATCGGCCGGGCCGCACAAGATAACATGCAGGTTCGGATCTTTTTCCAGTGCTGCCGCACAACCTGCAAGTACTACCGAAGGAGCATTGTCGCCGCCCATAGCGTCAACGGCAATGGTGATGGATTCTGTCACGTGAGTTCTCCTTAAAAACGAACCGTCCCAAGACGGAAAAAGCTGCCCTTCTCTAAGAGAACGCAGCAGCATTTGCCGACTCCACTATCTAATGATTATAGGAGATTTATTGACACACCGAATACGTGCAAAGCGCGAATCAACGGCATTGTCATAAATTCGTTATGTGTCATATGTAACAAAAGCCTCCCCTCTCGCATTGAGAAGGAAGGCCCTTGACACTTCTTTAGTTCAAAGCTTACTCGGCTTCGATGACCTCGCGGTTCTTGTAGAAACCGCAGCTCGGGCATACGCGATGCGGGAGCTTCACTTCGCCGCACTGAGGGCAAACGGTGCGAGCAGGAGCGCTGATGCGATCGTTAGCGCTACGACGAGTATGAGTGCTGGCGCGGCCAGTTCGTTGCTTAGGTACTGCCATGACCTATTCTCCTTCTTTAACAAACCGAGGTTTTGCAGAACCCCGAATAACTGTTGATAAACACGCGAAACGGTATTTTAGCAAAAACCTTTTATCAGTTCAAGTGCCATTTTCCGTGTAGCGCGAAAATCACTCTTCTTCAATAACAAGACCCTGCAGCGCTGCAAACGGGCTGTTCGGATTCACGTCATTTTCATGCTGACATCCGCAAGGACCTTCGTTCAGGTTCGCACCGCACGTAGTGCACAAACCCTTGCAGTCATCGGTGCACAACGGAATAATCGGAACATCCAAGACAATGGCCGCCTGGATAAGAGGCATCAAATCAATGATATGATCATCGGGAAGAACGTCAAATTCGTCTTCTTCCTTATCTTCCTTGCTCACCTCATCGGCGTTCAGGAAGAAATAACCCTCTATCTCGCCAAACAGCGGCACCACGGCTGGCTCGCCGCAACGGGCGCACGCGGTTTCCGCCGAAACTTCGCACGTACCTTCCAAAAGCAGCGCCTCACCGGTGTTCGTTACGTCAACATCCCAGGTAAGAGGCTCGTTGAACGTATACAAATCGGGCCCGAACTTCATAACGGGAAGAACTACTTCGCCCTGGAAATGAGCGCTTTCCGCCGGCAAAAACAGCTCAGAGGCAATATGAATGCGCGCCGTGCCCTGATCTTGTACAGCTTGCGTGGTATCCATGGCTATCGAACCTGCGTCGTGGGCGTGTTCATGCGCTCACGGCAACGGCGAACGTTATTCAAAACGGTGTCCAGGCTCTGCTCAACGTGATTGAACACGTCTTCGGCGTATGCCTGCGCACCCGCGCGCGTCTGATAATCGAACTCGCGCGCATCGGCAACCAGCTTGTCCGCCTGCTGATGTGCAATGCGCACCACTTCGGTATCGCTGGAAATGGTCATGACTTCACGCTGAGCATCGCTTACCATGCGGTTTGCTTCCGCCTCGGCATCGTCCAACAAGTTCTGGCGCTCGCGCACAATGGCACGCGCCTGGGCAAACTCGCCCGGGAACCTATCGCGAATCTCATCGATAATATCAAGAGCCTCACCCACGTCTACCTGACGCAAGTTGTTCTTACCAAAAACAGGCTTGGCATCCTCCAAAAGAATGGAAAGATCCTCAAGCAGTTCAAGGACGCTCGATTCATCCATGATGGGCCTTTCTCGTATCAAGCAAAAGGGCATGCGCCCCCACTTATCCATAATCCTTCAGATTTTACCACGAGAAGGGTAAAAAAGGAAAATTAACCGCTCCGCACCGCAAAGCAGCACGTAATGCTTACAAATTATGGCAAGTTTCCGTGCGAAACGAACGCTTTTAGGCGAATTTTGCTTTCAACGCATCGTTTACGCACGAAGGCACGAATTGCGCAACATCGCCCTTGAAGCTTGCAATTTCACGCACAACCGAAGAAGAAAGGTACATGTATTCAGGAGAAGACATGATAAAAATAGTCTCCAGGTGCGGATCAAGCTGGTAGTTCAGTGCTGTCTGCTGGAACTCGTATTCAAAGTCGGTAATGGCGCGCAAGCCCTTTACCGCAACGTGAGCATCCATTTCGCGCGCGAAATCAACAAGCAGCCCGCAGAACGGCTCCACGCGAACGTTCGGCATGCCCTTAAGCGCCTCTCGCGCCAATGCGACGCGCTCATCAAGCGAAAACAAAGGCTGCTTCTTGGGAGAAGCGGCAACCGCAACAATCACTTCATCGAAAATGCGCGATGCGCGGCTGATGATTTCAATATGGCCGCTGGTAATGGGGTCGAAGGTGCCGGGCGTCAAAGCTCGTTTCATTAATCCGCCTTTCCGAAAATGTCAACAGCAAT
>CAKUDT010000279.1 GCA_934645125.1 uncultured Eggerthellaceae bacterium | reverse complement strand
GACGCGGCTGCTTCACGGCAACCATCCAAACCCGAACAGGCATCTGAACTCACGCAAACCGCTTCAACCTCCAGCCAGCAGCAGGCAACCCAGCTATCCTTCTTCCCCACGGAAGCCACGCAAATCGCGCAAATTGACCGAGCGGAGAGCATCACGCCCTCCGCTCTTCTTTTTGCTGCCCAAAAGTTCTCCGTGGAGGAGTTCGAGCATGTTTTGCAAAGCGGCAGCAATCAGGACGGAAGCCGGATGCGAATCGCTACGGAGTTTTCCAAGGACAAGTCCAAAGCGGAACTGGCGGCGTTTTTGCAGTCTGAATACAGCGGCGGCAAAGGCTTCCTGACCCCCAAGGGCCGAGTGGCCGCCTGGTTTGACGCGGACGGTATCCGCCTTGCCCGCAGCGACGCCGCGCGGTTCAACCCTTCCGCACAGGTCATTCCATGGGTCGAGGCTGTGCGGCGCATCGACGCGCTGTTGGATCGCGGCGAGTACGCCACCATGGACGAGTTATACATGGCCGGTCAGCAGGAGCGCAGGGTGCTGGCGCAAGATCTGTTGTATCTCCGCAGGGATTTCAGCGAGGAAGGTAGAAAACCCGGCTTCCTGCAAACGCTGGACGCATACAACGAAATCGGCTTCCCAGAGGGCGTGGAAAAGCTGGGAGGCGCGTTGGAGCAAGCGGAGTTTCGCCATACGTTGAAGAAAGAAATGGAGGCTTTGGCGCAGGGCTATTCACAAAACCCCAACCTGCTTTCGTATCGGAATCATCAGCCGGTGCGACTGCTGGAACGGTTGGGCGAGCTGGATTGGCCGCGAAAGGAATACGAATCCACGCTGCTGGAATCTTCCGCTTTGCAGGGATTTATCACACGGGATGAAACAGATGCTGAGCTTGCCCGCGGAAGCGGCATAGAGAACGGGAGAAGCCGCATCGCCTCGTTCTTCTCGCAAGCCCATACGGATAAGGAAAAGGCGGATTTTCTTAAAAATGAATACGGGATAGGAGGTCATTCCCATGCGCTTTCGGGCGTTTCGGGAAGCCATGAAGAACATGACGCCAAAGGCATACGCCTGCAAAAACCGGGATGCGCGGATGTGCTGCTGAAATGGCCGGAGGTCGCCCGGCGCATCGACGCCCTGATCGCGCAGAGGAGGTACTTGCCGGAGAAAGAAAAGGCGGTTCCAAGCCGCGCAGCCATCACGAAGGAGGATATACGCTTTGCCATTCAGGAGTGGAACGGCGACATGGACAGCAAGCGCGCCGTTGTTCGCCGCTTGCGCGAAGGGGTTGCTTACGATGACGCGCCCGCTGTACTTCGGGAGGAATACGGCGACGACATGCCCGCGTTCCCGGTCAATACGGCGCATGGCTCGATTGACCTGCCGTGGGATGAGGTGCGGGAACCCCTTCTTGACCTGATTGCGGCGGAGCAATTCTTCACGGAGGACGAACAGGACGCGCTGGAAAACATCGACCCCATCGCCATCCGGGAACGGCTTGCGGAGCGCGGTATTGTGGACGGCAAGGTGGTTGACCCTGCGAAGTTGGCGCAAGACCCGTTCATCCAACAGGTTGAAGCGGATGTGGAGCGTTTCGCCGCTGACACCAGCATGGAAGCAAACGAGCGCTTTCATGTGGTCGAGCTGGACAGAGGACCGAAAATTGCCTACGGCATTTGGGACGACCTGCACAACGGCTATTATGTGGACGGCGAAGGCGTGACCGAGGCATTTGACAGCGAGTGGCAGGCGCAAAGCTATCTGGAGGAACTGCGGCGAACGGTTGATGAAAAAGTAAAGGAAGCCGCTGCACAAACGCCGCCTGTTGGCATGGCAACGGAGGAAGCGGGTTCTTCTGAAAGGACTCTTTCTCCCGAAGCACGCCCTTCCCCCAAACCAGCCCCTTCTCCCAAGCAGGCTCAACCGCCCTACCGCGTGGGCGATACGGTATATCTGGACAACACACCCTTTGAGATTACCGAAATCAGGGAGAGCAGCGTTCAACTTCTGGATCATGCGCTGGCCTATCCCATCTTCCGCGCGGAGAGCAAAGAAAACTTTGAAAACCTCCTGCGCCTTGACCCGCGCAATCAGGCGATCATTGACGCGCTTTCCACGCCGGATGGCGGCGCTTTATATGTTGACCGAAGCGTGGCGGTGGCTGAAAGCCATGACGCGCAAGGCGTAATGGAGCAGTCCCATCAGGAAGCCGGTTCCCCGGCACCGGCCAGCGGCAAGGAAGCGCCAACCCCTGACGAAACCGCCACACCCACGCCACCGCGAACGTGGGAAGAAACCGTCGCCGTATACCCTGCGGAGCCGAACCATCTGCCCTTTGATGTGGTCATCAATACAATCCATGTGGGCGAGCCGGAGCATACGGCTCCATCCCAACCCGCGCCCCAAAACTTCCGCATCACGGACGATGATCTGGGCGCTGGCGGCGCAAAAACAAAATACGCCTGTAACGTCGCCGCCATCCGCACGCTGCAAGCCATCGAAGCGGAAAACCGCCACGCCACGCCTGATGAACAGCAAACCCTGTCCCGCTATGTGGGCTGGGGCGGCATTCCGCAGGTGTTTGACGAGCAGAATGCAGGCTGGTCAAAGGAGTATGCGGAGCTGAAAGACCTGCTCACGGAGGACGAATACGCCTCCGCGCGCGCCTCCACGCTCAACGCGCATTACACC
>CAKUDT010000278.1 GCA_934645125.1 uncultured Eggerthellaceae bacterium | reverse complement strand
TCGTGCGCGATAGACTTCGCCATCCATCGTGCGGGAAAAGAGGGCCTGGTTTTCACGCCGCATTTCGGAAACGAAAACGAGCTGCCCGAGTTCGTGCGCACCTATCAAACGTGGCTGGAAACCGTGGCGGGCGTAACAACAGAAACGCCCCTGCGTGTAGCGATGTATGCGCACGCAAACAATGGCGGAATCGTTATTGACCAGCACGGATGCACAACGGTTTCGGGAATTTTCGCCGCGGGTGAATGCACGGGCGGCATGCATGGCGCCGATCGCCTGGGAGGACTTTCAAGCGCAAACGGCCTGGTCTTTGGCATGCGCGCAGGAGAAAGCGCCGCGAAGTTCGTTCTTGCAGAAGAGGCCGCGAATGCAGCGGAAGTCGCAGACGGAGCAAGCGAAGCCGCAGGCGCAACGAACGTTGTAGACGCGGCGGGATCCGCGAGCGCAACGGCCGCCACAGGCCAAGCGGCAACCACAGGTGCTATGGACACCGCAACTCAAGCGGCAACCACAGCCCCTTCGCCAGAAACAGACCTTCCCACCTGGATGAACCTCACATCAACGCAAACGGAGCGCATCGAGAAAGAACTTTCGACCATCATGAACGAATCATGCGGGATTGTACGCGAAAAAGCGCAGGTCGAACACGCATTACATGAAATCGATGCGCTTTCCGAGAAACTTGCCAGTAGCTCTACGGCATCAAACGACGCCGCAGCCATTGCCGCAACACGCACCACGCAGCTTCGCCTGGCAACGGCGCGCACCATGGTGACTGACATCTTACGCCAGCCGAAAAGCCGCGGCTCCCACTGTTGGAACGCGTAAAAACACCCGCACTGTTGGGCGACGGCGCGTCAACGGGGGAAGACGCTACCAATTGTTGACAAAAGGTGGGGTAATTTGTCAACAAACAGAGTGTATTAGAGGCTGGCGGTCTAGAAACCGGCGAAGTGGGCGACGGCGAAGCAGAGCGCCGCAATGCCCGCTGCAAGTGCGTACAATCCCATTGAGCGCTCGTGGCTTTCGCGATACATTCCCCAGCACAGACCCGCAAACACCGCAAGCACCACCGCCGTAGGAGCCGTAAAGTTTCTGCCGGTAACCAGGTCAAACAACAGAAGAACCAACCACACCACCAGCGCCAGAGCAAGCGCGGTTACGGCAGGGCGCATCCTTGCGCCCTCTTCGCGGTTAAGCTCGCCCATTTCCTGACGCACCGCCTGAAGCTCCGCTAAGCGTTCTTCTTCTTTATATGCACGCATGCTTTAGTCCTTCTTGCGATTAAATACCTTGGCCATAACCCCACGGTAGCACAAAAGCCCTGCTGGCGCAGGCACTAGGCAAGCCGGCAAAGCACCACAAGCGCTTCGCCGTCCAAAGCCCTAGTAATACCGATAATACGCAGCGCAGCTACCCTCAGAGGAAACCATGCAGGGACCCACGGGGTTTTCCGGCGAGCAAACCTTGCGGAAAAGCGGGCACTCGTTCGGCGCCATAATGCCGCGAAGGATGTCTCCGCAGCGGCACCCCTTGGGGCTTTGCGTGGGTTCAACGGTGGGCTGGAAGCGCTTCATGGCGTCGAACGGGGCAAATTCAGGTCGAATTACGTAGCCCGAACCGGGAATATCGCCTAAACCGCGCCACGTGGCTGTGCACGTGTCGAACACCTCGTCGATAACTGCACGCGCCACCGGGTTGCCCTCGGGCATAACACCGCGTGCATAGGCAATCTCAATCTCTGCACGACCCTCGTGAAGCTGACGCATGATCATGGCAACGCATTGCAGTACGTCAAGCGGCTCAAAACCCGAAATCACACCAGGAATGCCATATTTTTCCGCAAGGAACTTATACGGCTCAACGCCAATAATCGTGCTCACATGACCGGGCAAAATAAGCGCATCAACCTTCAACTGCGGGTCGGCGATAATCGCCTCCAACGCGCCCGGCATGTTCTTGTGCGCCGTAAAAACCGTGAAGTTCTTCAGACCCAGCGCCGCCGCACGCTTGATTGCCATAGCAACAAGCGGCGTAGTTGTCTCAAAGCCAACACCTACAAAAATGACTTGTCTATCAGGGTTTTCTTGCGCAATGGTCAGCGCGTCAAGCGGCGAATACACAATACGCACGTCGCGCCCGGCAGCTTGTTCGGCAAGAAGCGAAGACGTAGAACCCGGAACGCGCGTCATGTCGCCAAACGTGGTGATAATAACGTCGGGAACGCGCGAAAGAGCAATAACGGCATCGATGTCTTTGTTGTGCGTCACGCACACCGGACACCCCGGACCCGAACTCAACCGCACGCCTTCGGGCATCAAATCGCGCAGGCCGTTTCGTGCGATGGCAACCGTATGAGTGCCGCACACTTCCATGAGATTTGCCTGTTCAGGAGCCCATTTTTCAATAGCCTCCACCAAACCCTTCGCCAATTCGGGGTCTTTGAAATCCTTTGCACGTACCGAAAGATCAACGGTCATTACGCCAGCCCATCCTCACCCGCAAGTTCAGGGAATTCCTTGATCAAGTCGAGCGTTTCTTGCGCGTACTGCTCGTCAACCACCTCGATAGCAAAACCAGCGTGCACCAAAACGTAATCGCCCACCTGCGCCTGCGGCGTTAAATCCAGCGAAATCTCGCGCGTAACGCCCAACACGTCCACGGTGGCCATGCGATCTTCATTAAGAGAAGCTATTTTCATGGGAATTGCAAGGCACATGAGC
>CAKUDT010000277.1 GCA_934645125.1 uncultured Eggerthellaceae bacterium | reverse complement strand
TTAGGCCGCCCCTTCGTGCACTTTGCAAATTAAATAATGTGAGCAAAACTCAGCGCGGCAATTTGGCGTTCAACACCTTGATCGAGGTCCAAGAATCCGCCGCACTCCCACTTCGAATTACACCCTGGTTTTTCAACAACATGCTTTTGAAACTATGGAGTGGAGCGGTTTTATGGGCGATTGAGGGAATCTTCTATGGTTTGGGGTTATTCTCAGGACGTAGGGGATTAAGGTGTTGGAGCATGTGCCTATTTCGCTGTTGCCTGGATCGGTCTTTCTGCGCATTTGATGCTCTCGATTCAGCCGCTGTCTTGCAATTTGTGCAAAATTATTTATTTTTCTTGTAATTCTATTCATATTTTTGTTGAAAAGCATTATTTTTATGCAAAACAAATTTGAATAGCAAAATGCTAACGGTTCGCCTGCGAAGTGTCTGGCGAACGAAGGGCGAACGGCGCGCTTTAAGCGCAAACAGCGCCCAGTAAAGAAAGGAACAACACGTGAATAAAAGACAGCAGCGCCAAGAGGCCATTCGCGCGCTTGTTACCCAGCATCGAGTGTTTACGCAGCAGGAAATGACGCAGCTGCTCAACCAGGCGGGTTACGACTGCACGCAAGCAACGGTTTCGCGCGATATCGTGGACTTACGCCTGGAGAAAGCGGCGGGAAAGTTCTATATCTTGCCCGAGGAAGTGCGCCTGCGTCGCGTTGCACCCGAGTTGGTCACCGAAGTGCATGCGGCGGGCAACCTTACTGTGGTGAAAACGCGCCCCGGCGGTGCGGGCGGCGTTGCGGAAGCGCTAGATAAAGCGCATCTACCAGGGGTTATCGGTTCAGTAGCGGGCGATGACACCATTCTTTTAGTGGCAGAGACACCCGAACAAGCAGTGGCGCTCAAGGAAATCATCGACGATTTCTGCGCGTAGTTGATTGCGCATGCGGCACGGTCCTCTTTCAAGCGAACGTTCGTGGATTAAGCGCAGCAAAATGTAAAAGCACAAAAGCATAGATAAGGCCAACGCCTCGCGCAATACGGATTGCAAGCGAGATATGGTAGGAAAGGAATACACTATGGCACTTTGGTCAGGTCGTTTCGAAGAGGGTGTGAGCGAATTCACTCAGCGTTTTGGCGCATCGCTTCCCGTTGATAAGGCGCTTTATGCGCAGGATATTGCCGGTTCCAAGGCGCATTCTGCCATGCTTGCCGCGCAGGGCGTTATCAGCCAAGAGGACAAAGAGAAAATCCATGCCGGTCTGGATGATATCAAGCAACGAATTGACCAGGGGAAATTCGTTTTTGATATCAATAATGAAGACATCCATATGTCCATCGAGAGCGAACTGATCAAGAACATCGGCGACGCCGGCGCGCGTTTGCACACGGGTCGCAGCCGCAATGACCAGGTGTGCACCGATACGCGCTTGTACGCAAAGCAGCGCGCGCATGATTTGATGACCGCGAACTTAACGCTGCGCGAGGCGCTGTTGGAGCAAGCGCAGAAGCATTTTGATGTTATTTTACCCGGTTACACGCACTTGCAGCACGCGCAGCCCGTGTTGTTCTCGCACCACATGTTGGCATATGTCTGGATGCTTACGCGTGACTTCCATCGTTTGCAAGAGGCCGCCGCAGCCGCCGATGCAAACCCGCTGGGAAGCGCTGCTCTTGCGGGAACAACGTATCCGCTTGACCGCTTCGCCACTGCATCCGACCTGGGCTTTTCGCGCGTTATTCCGAACTCGCTGGATGCTGTGTCCGACCGCGACTTCTTGCTTGACCTTATGTATGCGTGCAGCGTTTCGTGCATCCACTTGTCGCGCTTGTGCGAGGAAATCATCCTGTGGTCCACGTCCGAGTTTGGTTTCATCACGCTGTCCGATGCTTTCTCCACCGGTTCATCCATTATGCCGCAAAAGAAGAACCCCGACTTCGCCGAGCTCATCCGTGGAAAATCGGGTCGCGTTATTGGCGATTTGGTGGCACTGCTTGTGACCATGAAGTCGCTTCCGCTGGCGTACAACAAGGACCTGCAGGAAGACAAGGAAGGTGCCATTGATGCCGCAAAGACGCTGGAAGATTGCTATCGTTGCGCGGCAGGCATGATTTCCACCATGGCCATTCACGAAGATGCGATGATGGCACGGGCGCAAAAAGGCTACCTTGCCGCTACCGATGTGGCCGATTACCTGGCGAAAAAGGGCATGCCGTTCCGCAAGGCGCACGAGGTTGTGGGACACCTGGTACTTCTGTGCGATAAGCGTGGATGCGACTTGTCCGATTTGACGCTGGATGATTTCAAGGCGGAAAGCGACCTTTTCGAGGCCGATATCGCGGGCGCACTTGACTTGCCCAGCATCGTGGCCGCGCGTACGACGTATGGCGGCACTGGCAACGAAGCGGTGAAGGCTCAGCTTGCTGAAGCGCAGGAGGCGTTCGCAGCTGATAGCGCCGCGCTGTAGCAGGCTTTGGGGGCATAGCGGGTGCCTCGCGCTTGGGTCTTGCGCTCGGACGCGCCGAGGCGAGCAGCGGGTGCCTCGCGCGCTTGGGCAGCTCGGCACCTGCGCCATCGTCGAAAAATCGCTAAATACTGGCAAATGATGGGCTTGTATCAGGCGGCTTGCTTTCAAAGCGGGCCGCCTTTTTGATACAATATCTCCACTGATGAAGGGAGGCCTATGGCAAAGCATGTGCGTCCGATCCACGATGATGAAACGTTTGAGTCTGGGG
>CAKUDT010000276.1 GCA_934645125.1 uncultured Eggerthellaceae bacterium | reverse complement strand
TTCTTGTCAGTAACGGTCAGCTTGTCCAGCTGATACCCAGCATCCGGGGTGACCGTCACCGTCACCGTGTCGCCCTTCTTCGCCGTGCTCTTATCCAGAGAAACCTTGCCGTTCGAGGCGGTAGGCGCAGAAACGGAGTTGCTCGTGGTGGTCGAAGAACCAGAGGACGAACCGGAAGAATGGTGCGTTACAGATACCTTGCAGGTAGCCATAGCGTTGTTGTGGTTGTCATCGCCTGCGTAGCTGGCCGTAAAGGTATAGGTCTTGGTCTCGTTAGGCAGCGTTGCGGAGAACGTATCATCTTCGTTCTCGGTCACGGTAATGTCGTTATCGCAGGTCACCGCCACCGTTCCCTTTTCAGGAACGCCATTGGAGCTAACGGTCAGCTTCACGCTACCGGAGCCGGTGAGAGAAGTCTTGTCTGCGGAAATGCTGACGGTGGGGGTGGCCTTGGTGATGGTCACGGTTGTCGGCTCACTTGTTGCGGTATCAGTGCCAACGGTGATTTTCACAGTATAAGCGCCACTGTCGGCCACATTGGTCAGCGTCAAGCTGCTGGTGGTTGCATCGGGAATCTTCGTGTCACCCTTATACCATTGATATTGATAGGAAGCGCCAGTTGCCGCAGTGCTGGCAGTCAAAGTAACTTCATTACCATAAACTGCCGTTGTTGTGCCAGAACTGGAAATGGTAGGCTTGTCCAATGTCCACTGGGCGACAAGCGTCATGTTTTCACTTGGATTGACGGTTGCGCCAGGTTTATAAGAACCTTCGCCGTTCTCAACCTTCCAGCCAGTCAGGGTATAACCGGCACGGGTGAAAATGTCTTTTCCAGCCAGAATACCATTGGACTTTGCGACCGACTCAGTTTTGCTGTCTGTTGAATACCCGTCTTTATAGGTGACCTCTACATAGTTTGCGGAATCCAGTGTCCACTCAACAATATAGGTAGATCCCTTTGTGGGTACATCCTTTGTAACCTGAGTGCTATGATTGTCAGGTTTACTTTGGTCATACACATACCATGTGGCGGTGTAGCCCGGTTTCGTTACAGTGCTGAACGTACCATCACTCCCAGTTACAGTCCCCCCGTTGGTGATCAGGCAGGTGCTGGTTCCTTTGTTGCGGTCAACCGACAAAAGACTCCGAAGTGCTTGGCAGCACGCTGCGTTGTTCAAATAGACATAACGATCAAGATTACTCGCAGTACTGCCACTGTCAATATGAAATGTACGGGTCGCTCCGTCTGCTGTGATCGTCTGCACACCGGTCAAGTCAATATGAGACAATGCTGAATTATTGAGGAATGCAGCATCGCCTTTCAGCGTCAAATTGTTTGCGGAGATTTTTACAGATTCCAAAGATTCTCGTATAAAGGCGGTGTTATTTATGGTTGCGGTCCCAGTGACATCGATTTCAAGTGTTTTTAGCTTGCCCGTCCCACCGGAACTGACCGAGAAAGCAGAAACAGCAGAAACATAGCTGTCGCCTTTAATTGTAAGCTCTGTTACATTTGGATAATTATTTCGCGTAATTTCCGTTCCCAAAGAACCATCAACGGTCAATTTTGTAGCAAGCACATTGGTAAATTTGGAGGGCTCGATCGTTGTTTCATCTGTTACTGCGCCAGCGTTTTTCAAATAGCTGACGATCGCATTGCCGTCGCTTATGCTCATATTTTCTGACAGCTTGAGGTCGGTGAGTTTAGGGCTAGCATCGTTTTTCACAAAGGCTTGGTTTCCAAATGTGATTGCATGGGCTCCCTTAAATGTAAGGCTCGTTAAACCGGAATTTCTAAACGCCGCATCACCAACGGATGTGATACTACTCGGAATCACAACAGAAGTCAGCGATGCGCAATTTTCACAGGTATATGCCGGGATGCCAGTCAAATCAGAAGAGATCGTCAGCGTTTTGATACCTGACCCGCTAAATGCATTCTCTCCAAAGCGACTATCCAGTGTAGCGGTCTTCAAATTGGGCATATTCTGGAATGCAGAGCTGCCATAGCCGTCAGTCTGGTTTGTCAACTGTGCGTTCAGCTTATCAAAATCGACCGAAAATGCAGAACCGTTGATCGTCTGCCCGTTCATCGAAGTGAAGCAATCCGGCAGCCAGGCCGAAAACTCTTGACCTTCTCCTAACTTATCGCAGCTACCAAAGCCGTCAAACTTCATCGCTGCATGGCCTTCCAGAGACCAGTTGCCATCCCAATTCACTGTTGTCAGTTCCGGCTCACTGTCAAAAGCCATGGCGCCAATGCTTGTTACCGAATGTGCAATGGTAATGCTCTCAACGCAGGGAAGGCGGAACGCCCTCATACCGACATGGGTCACTCCTTCAGATATGACAATACTTTTCACCGCTGTGCCCAAGTCTTTCCAAGGCGTGTCGGATACATAGGTTTTTGTCCCGGCATAATAAATCAATTGCTTACTATCATACTGAGGGGACTTGCCATATTCTTCTTTACTTACATAGCTTCCATCCGAGTCCTTAAAGTTTTCAAAATCCTTCATTGCACCCTTGCCGAAGATCTTCAGCGTGCCGGTACTGCTGTCGAAACTCCATTGGACGTTTTCCCCTTCTCCTTCTGCACCGCAGGTGCCGCTCGTCACAGGCGTTCCACTTTCATTGCCAGCCGCAAACGCAGTTGGGGCCAGCGTGAAGAGCATGGCCAGCGAGAGCAACATTGCAAAAAATCGCCGTTTCATTCTTGTTACCTCCTAATA
>CAKUDT010000275.1 GCA_934645125.1 uncultured Eggerthellaceae bacterium | reverse complement strand
CCGCCGTGTACGGAACCGTTCGCACGGTGGTGTGAGAGGACGGCACGCCGAATAACGACGTGCCTCCTACTCGATTTGTTGACAAATTACCCCACCTTTTGTCAACAATTGCGAAGAATTGCAGCGCAGGTTTCTTGTAGGCTTGTGATTTTTCCTGTTTATCAGCGAATTTCCTTGCATTTCTAAACATTATCGAATATGGTGCAAAGGCTGTGCAAAAAGCGCAGCCTCTTGTTTCTTAGTCGCCTTGGTTCACCGCCATACGTACTCAGAGACAAAGAGCAGAGAAACGGTGCGCAGAGCATCGCAGCAAAGCGGTTTTATCCGCGGAAAGGTGGCTGAAATGGCTGACAAACTCAGCATCAGCAAAGAGCGTACGGCAGAACTCATCAAAGAATTTGGCAAGAACGAGCATGACTCTGGTAGTGCAGAGGTTCAGGTTGCTATTCTTTCCGAGCGTATTCGCAACCTCACGGAGCATCTGAAGGTGCACAAGAAGGACAATCACACCCGCCGTGGTCTGATGATGCTCATTGGTAAGCGTCGTGGCCTTTTGAAGCACATCAAGGATCAAGATATCGATGCATATCGTGCTCTTATCAAGAAGTTGGGCATCCGCGACAACATCTAATTCGAGTTCAAAGACCCGCCTTCGGGCGGGTCTTGCGCTGCATGGGGCCTTTTCATACGGAAGTGGAAAGGCTTGCGGTCGAAAGCGCAAGGGCGCTTTTGCTCGTGACTGAGCAGTTTGAGTTGCTGCTCAGTCGAAGAAGCTTGCGTGCAATAGGGCATGCAGGAAGAGAAAGAAAGAAAAGAATGGAAAAAATTGTTGAAGAGTTCGAGCTTTACGGCAAGAAGTACAAGTTCGAGACCGGTGAGCTGGCAAAACAGGCTACGGGTGCTGTGCTGGTAAGCCAGGGCGACACCACGATTCTGGTGACCTCCGTTGTCTCCCGCGAAGAGAAGAACTACGACTTCTTCCCGTTGACCGTTGACTACATTGAAAAGATGTACTCCGTTGGCCGCATTCCGGGCGGTTATCTGAAACGCGAAGCTCGTCCTTCTGAATTTGGCACGTTGACGGCTCGCATGATTGATCGTCCTATCCGTACGGGCTTCCCCGAGGGTTTCAAGCAGGAAGTTCACATTGTTGCTACAACGTTTGTATGCGATCGCGAGAATACTCCCGATGTCATTTGCGTTATGGGTGCATCCGCTGCTCTGATGGTGGGCGGCGCACCGTTTGAGGGCCCTGCTGCCTGCGTGCGCATTGGCCGCAACAAGGAAACGGGCGAGTTCATTGTGAACCCGACGTATGCCGAAATGGAGAATTCCGATCTTGAGCTGACCATCGCTGGTACGAAGGACTTCATCTCCATGGTTGAAGCGGGTGCCGAGGAAATCACCGAAGAAGACATGCTTGCCGCTATGAACTTCGGCCAGGAAGCCATTGCTGCATTCTGCGAGCATCAGGCTGCGTTCCTTGCCAAGGTGAATCCGACGCCGATTGAATACAAGATTCACGAAGCCGACCCGTGCATCGCTGAGCGCGTTGAGGCCTATTACGACGATATGGCTGCTGCTCTGAAAGACGCTGACAAGCTGAATCGCGTTGCGAAAGTCGAAGAGCTGAAAGCACGCATCAAGGAAGAGAACTTCTCGGAAGAGGAACGTGCTGCATGGGGCGCCGATATTGCCGCTGCCTGCAAGAGCCTTGAGAAGCGCGCTATGCGCAAGATGGTTATTGAGACGGGCGAGCGCGCTGACGGTCGTGCCGTAAACGAGATTCGTCCTTTGCACATTGTGCCTGGTTATCTGCCGCGCGTTCATGGTTCTGGTTTGTTCCAGCGTGGCCAGACGCAGGTCATGAGCATCTGCACGTTGGGCATGCTCAACGAATGGCAGCGTCTTGACACCATCGAGCCGGTCGAGGGTAAGCGCTACATGCATCATTACAACTTCCCGCCGTACTGCACGGGCGAAGTTGGCCGCATGGGTTCCCCCAAGCGTCGCGAGATCGGTCATGGTGCTTTGGCAGAGCGCGCTTTGCGCCCCATGATTCCTTCCGAAGACGAATTCCCGTATTCCATTCGCGTTGTCTCTGAGGTTTTGGAGTCGAACGGTTCTTCTTCTATGGCTTCCACCTGCGGTTCTACGCTTGCCCTGATGGATGCTGGCGTTCCGCTGAAGCGCCCCGTGTCGGGTATTGCCATGGGCCTTATCAAGGAAGGCGACGATGTTGTCATCCTATCCGACATTCAGGGTCTGGAAGACTTCCTTGGTGACATGGACTTCAAAGTATGCGGTACCGAAAAGGGCATTACCGCACTTCAGATGGACAACAAGGCTAAGGGCCTGTCTACGGAAATCCTCGGCCGCGCGCTTGCGCAGGCAAAAGAGGGCCGTGCATTTATTTTGGCTGTCATGCTGAACGAGATTGCTGCTCCGCGCGAGCAGCTGCGCGATACTGCTCCGCGTATCGAGACCATTCACATTCCCGTTGACAAGATTCGCGAAGTGATTGGCACGGGCGGCAAGGTTGTCCGCAGCATCCAGGAAGTAACCGGCGCTACCATTGAGATTCAAGAAGACGGCACCATTCATATTGCTGCCGTTGAAGGACCTGCTGGTGATGCTGCAAAGGCAATGATTCTTGATATCGTTCGCGAGCCTGAAGTGGGCGAACGCTACGAGGGCACCGTTGTGGGCATCAAGGACTTCGGCGCGTTCATCAAACTTACGT
>CAKUDT010000274.1 GCA_934645125.1 uncultured Eggerthellaceae bacterium | reverse complement strand
AATCATGAAGTACACCCACGGGAACAGGCGCTTTTCCAAACGCGTTGCGGGCGGAATCACTTCGCGCGCCACCGTGCTCAAGCTGCCGACTGTGCTCAGGTACTCTTTTTGCCCCAAGACCGGTTCATTCTCATCAAACTGCTCGCGCGCCTTTGCCACATGATCGTCCGACCACTGCGCAAAGTTCTTCAAGTTCACACGCGAACCAGAAGGAATAGTGAACGCAAGCAAAACACCCGCAATGGTGGCATGGACGCCCGACTGGAACACGCAGAACCACAGCACAACGCCTAACAGCAGGTAGGGAAGAAGCGAGTACACATGTCTGCGATTCAGAGCAATAAGCATCAGCAGCACCAACGCCGCCATACCCAGCCAGAAAAACGAAGGCGTGTGTCCGTAGAACACCGCAATGACAATAATGGCAATAATGTCATCGGCAACTGCGAGCGTGCTCAGGAAAACGCGGACGCCGTTAGGTACGCGATTGCCCAGCAGTGCCATAATACCCAACGCGAAGCCGATGTCGGTTGCGGTAGGAACACCCCAGCCGTGCGCTGTGTCGGGGTTCGTGATGTTGAAGATGCTGTAAATCGCGATAGGCGCTAGAACACCGCCGCAAGCAGCCAAAATGGGGAGCAGCGCTTGGCGGATGTTCGTGAGTTCACCCACGGTCATCTCGTATTTGATTTCCAGGCCAACAAGCAAGAAGAAGATGGCCATGAACACATCGTTGATGATTTCAGCGAACGACAGGGAAGCGTGTCCGCCGCCTAAAACGAAACCGAACTCCGTTTCCCAGAACTCAAGGAACGGTGTATAGGCACCCGAGTTCGCAATCGCAACAGAGACAATGGCACACAGCAGCATAATAGCTGCAGCCTTCGTCGTTGAACTGGTGAAATGCAGAATCTTGCGATACCGCGCCAAGTTGCCTTGCACTTCTTTGCGGAAGATGTTGGCGCTGCGGGCATCTGCGGCGGTGTCTGCAGCGGCACCTTCGGCAGTATCAGCAGAAACGAGTTTCGACTTCTCTTTTTTCATGAGCTATCCAATCGTAGAAAATGACTCCGCCTAACATACCATAGCTCTTGAATGCAAAATTAACCTTTAGGTGACAGTTGAGTATAAAAGCAACCACAGTTATGCATTACGCCTGATAAGAAGCGCGCCAATTGCGCACAAAGCCCACGGGACGAACTGCACCCATCGCGCACCGTACGCTCCTGCCCCAAATTCATTAACCGCCTTAAAGCACAACTCTCATGCTTTTTCTTGTTGAAGGACGCCCCCTAAAGCCCCTTCTACAAGGTTCGCCGTCAAGCCCGCCAGTCTTTCAGCTGAAAGCTGCTTGCCGTCTGCAACCCATTGTTTATAGGCATTTATGCCCGTTTGCTGCAGGAAAGAAATCACAATGGACGCCTCGTCCGCCGCTAACGCGCCGAACCCACCAGGTGAAATGCGACGAGACTCAAGAACGTTATCAATCATTGAAGCTCGAATGCTCCCAAAAGACGAGCTGCAGGTCACGGCCTCGTAGAAAGGTCTTCTTGTGCCTGTTTCGCACGAGTAAAGAATGAAGCGGCGCGTTATCTCTCCAGCATCTTCAGGAATCCTTAGATGGCCGGTAAGGTCAACATACTCACTTGCGAACTCGCGCTGAACTTGTGCAAGCAAATCATCAAGGCTGTTGTAGTAGCGGTAAAACGTCTTCTTGTTGATGCGCGCCGACTCGCATAAACGCGCGACGGTGAGCTTGTCGTAACCGCACTCGCAGACCAGCTGCTCGAAGTGCGTGCGGATTGCATCGAGCGTCTTCACCACGCGCAAGTCCGTTTTCTTTCCATCATCTAGTTGTTCGACCATGTACCCTGTCCTATTTCTCTTTAAGCACCTGTTTTTGCCGAAGTGTAGTCATAAGTAACGGTTTGCGTGGGCACGTCCGTTGCAAAAATCTGTTCTTCATGATGTTATGCCATTTGTAAGGAATAAGCAACTACCGTAGCACATTAGGAGCGTCTAGTTTATGCAGAGCCACGAACGGTTTATCGACGAAGAGGCGGGGAATCACTTGAAACTGCCGCAGCGATTCAAAAAACACCAACAGAACGGGTTCGATTCCACGGATCTATTCGAGAAGACATCGGTCCCGCGTGCCGTGGCAAGCCTTGCCTTGCCGGCAGTGGCAAGTCAGCTGGTGGTGTTGGCGTACAACATGGCCGATACCTGGTTCATCGGGCAGACGGGCGACCCCGCGCAGGTGGCAGCTTTGACCGCTACGTTCCCGATATATATGCTGTTGAACGCGGTCTCCAACCTGTTCGGCGTCGGCGGCGGAAGCCTTGTGTCGCGCAGCCTCGGCGCGCGCGACGAGCAGCGTGCCCGACGCGTGGCGACAACGTCGGCATGGCTTGCCGCGGCATTTGCGCTTGTCGCAGGCGCCATGCTGTTTCTTTGCTCCGAACCGCTGCTAAGGTTGCTCGGCACGCCCGAAGCTGTCATGCCGCACGCCCGAGCCTTCCTCCGGTTCGCCGCATCCGCCGGCGCGGTGCCGACCGTCACCGGGCTCGTGCTGGCCTCCATGCTGCAGGCGCAGGGGAAGCCCGGGGTTGCGAGCGCGGGCATGTGCGCGGGCGTGCTTATGTGCATCATCTTAGACCCCGTGTTCATTTTCGGGCTTGGCCTAGGGGTTGCCGGCGCGGCTCTTGCAACGGCATTATCGAATGCGGCAAGCGCATTGTTCTTCAT
>CAKUDT010000273.1 GCA_934645125.1 uncultured Eggerthellaceae bacterium | reverse complement strand
GCGGTTTTCTGGTCTTGGAAGGCGTCTTCGCTCATGCAGATAACATCTTTTCCGTAGCTGTTATTCACAATGTCCACGGTAAGGTTATTGATGATAGTAGCATTTTTCTTGCCAATAACCTGGGAATCGAAGCAATTATACGAGTCCAGAACGCCCATATGCACTGCATCGGCACGGTCTTTTCCCAGGTAGGCAATCATATCGCTCACGCGCACCACGCAACCCTCTAACGTCATAGGGCGCAGCGTGGAAATGGTTTCCTCGCTGCAGTTGCATGCTTCTACCAGTTGGTCAAGCTGCTCGAACGTGTTCATGGAACCCGTGAAAAGCGTTTGCTGCGCGAATTCGCCATTATGGCAGAGGGCGCCATTGAGCGTTTGTAAACTGATGTTGCGCCGATACAGCTTATCAAGGACGCGTACGGAATGCACGTTATGATTGAAATAACGACCCGTATAGCCGTGATAAATCTTACTCAGATAACGCTCACCCGCATGACCAAACGGCGTATGCCCTACATCATGCCCCAGCGCAATCGCCTCGATAAGATCGGTGTTCAGCCCCAACAAGCGACCAATCCCTTGCGCAACACGATTCACCAGTTGAACATGAAGGCCGCGGCGACAAATGTCGTCGTCTTCAACGAACGAGAAAACCTGCGTCTTATCGGCATAACGGTTGTACGCCGGCACATTGATGATTTTCTCTATGTCGCGCGTAAACGCTGGACGCGCAAGCGTGGCATCGTCGTGCGGATTCGCTTCGCGGCGCTGCACTGCTTCATCGGGCGTTCGATGCGGATGCAAACGTCCGCAAGCTCTATCAGCACGAATAGCTTGCTCAATTTCGGGTTCAAGCGTTAAATAGGGAATCCTTGCCACGTAAAACACCTTTCTTTCCCTGCGTTTTGGCGTTTCGGCTTGTCTTCGCACCCGCGCGCTTTGCTGCTCCGCGCAACGAGGGCCGCTGCAGCCGCCCCAACTAAGTTCCTATTCCGCACGCCCCGATGCAATCTGCTCAGCCACGCGCTCACCCAAGTCAATAAGCTCCTGTCTGCTGTGCACATCGCATTTCGCATAGATACGGCGCAAGTGCGTGTCCACCGTACTTTTCGAGATAACAAACTGCTCGGCAATGCGCTCGGACGTGCGCCCCTTCAAGGCAAGCGGCAAAATCTCTGCCTCACGTTTCGAAAGACCGCGCTCTTGCACCAAGCGGACGCACGCTTCGTCAAAGCTATCGATAGCCTGGGCAACCGTTCCCAACTCCCCCAGATCGTTTTCGGTGAACAGGAACAAAAACGCAACCATGACGAGCAAACCCGCCACCGCGAATGCCCAGGTCTGGTACACCTCAAAATCCACAAAGGCATCAAACAAACCGCCCAAAAGCAAACCGAGCGCCTGTCCGCCCAAAAGAATAGCAAACCCCGCGGAAAACGCCATGGCCGCATCGCGCGCGGTGGTAAATGCGTTCACCAAGAACACAATGACCAGCACCATGAGCAGGCCCAAAAAGCCCGCAAAAACAATGGACTGGCCGTTAACCGTCAAATCCTGAAGTGCCGGCGCGAACAAAAAGCCGGCAACCATCATCAAAATGGCCAGACGATACACATACGCCACAGCCCCTTGCCGCGCGACGAACTGCGCGGGATTATCCTGCCCATCAGCGTCTTTGCTCCCTCGCAGCGAAACCGGCCGAAAGAAAATCTGCAACGCGGCAATGCCCAACATGGCAAAAATAAGCAAGGAAACGGGGAACGAGACGTACGATTGACCATCGTTTCCCATGAAAGAATGCGCAAAGCCTGATCCCACGCCAAACACGAATGCGCCGCTCATAATGCGCACGGAAAGATCGATCGCTTTTGCCGAGGGAGCGCTTTCCGGCTGTTCTTCACTAAACGGCACAGTCACTTGTCGCAAGCGCAGTTCAAGCGTTGAGGCAGCACCCAGCGGCAGCAGGTAAATGACAAACGACCCCAAAAGCGCCGGAGCAAAGCAGCAAAGCGCACTTACCACAGCACCCGCCGTTGATCCCGCAATAGCCACAATAGCGGCATCGTCAAGAGAATACGAGCCCAAAAGGCGTCCCCACGCGCACAGAAGCGGCGCAATCGCGACACCTTGGATGGCACCACATGCAGCTTCTAAGGCGAAGGGGGCGTTATGGTTCGGCATATCGTTGGCAAGAAGCAAAACGAATGACGCCCCGATAAGCAACAATGCGTAGACATACATAAGGACAGGGCTCATCAAGCGCTGCAGTGCATCTTTTGGCAACGCGCGCAAAATACCAAGCATCACCGCCGCGAACAGCAACGCGATAAGAAGGATGCCGCGATTGAGCACTACAGCGTTGAAGAACACCACTTCTTCAGTGCCCATGCCAAACAGCGCAAAAAGAAACCCTTGAAAGCAGGCGAAGCCAAAAACTTCCGCGAAGAGCTGCTTGAGTTTTGCCGCCATGCCTTTCCTTCTTTCAAGATTGCGCATTCAGATTTCGCGATTAATCGCCCATTACTTTATTGTAACCGTATTATGGTAGCAGTTTTTCACATGCAAACGCTCAGACGACAAGGAATCCTCTTTTGCTCCTTTGCAACCACCTCTTCAGATTCCCTCAAGCGAAAACAACAACGCAAAACGAAAAACGCCCGAGTTGAATGCTTTGCATCCTTCTCGGGCGCTTCTTGTCTACCAAACAGCCAGGCATGCGTGTTAGGCAGTGTCATCCCATCTGCAATTACGC
>CAKUDT010000272.1 GCA_934645125.1 uncultured Eggerthellaceae bacterium | reverse complement strand
ACTTTTGATTTTATGCGCTTTGTGTCCCTTCTGTTACGTAGCTATTACGTTTTTAACCACCTTACTTGCTATAATAAAGAGAATTAGTTTGATGTCAGCCTATTTTAAGGGGGATGTTTTTTCATAGTGGAGCCTCACATAGATTACCTTGGTAAACTTATCGCGATGGTCATTTGTTTGATTCTATCAGCGTATTTCAGCGCCACAGAAACGTCATTTTCATCTTTGAACAAGACGCGTTTGAAAGTTCTCGCAGATGACGGGGACAAAAAAGCGGAGCGCGCTTTGAAGCTTGCGGAAAACTACGACAAGCTGATTTTCACTATTCTCATTGGCAACAACATCGTGAATATCGCGATGGCTTCCATTGGCACGTTGCTCTTCATTGGCATTTACGGTGATGTTGGCGCGACGATTTCCACGGTAGTGGTAACGGTTGTCGTGCTGTTCTTCGGTGAAATCACGCCGAAAAGCGTTGCGAAAGACATGCCGGAAAAGTTCGCTATGTTCAGCGCGCCGTTTATCCGGGTATGGATTTGGGTGCTTACCCCGGTCAATTTCCTGCTTTCCCAGTGGAAGAAGCTTGTCTCGCGCTTCTTCAAGACCGATGATGAATCGAAGATTTCCCACGAAGAGTTGCTGCTTTTCATGGAAGACGCCGAGCAAGATGGCGGCATCGACGAAAACGAAGGCGAGCTTTTGCGCAATGCGCTGGAGTTCCGCGATTTGACGGCGGCGGAGATCTTAACGCACCGCATTGAGATCGAGGCCGTGGACATTACCGATAGCCACGAGGACATTGCGAAGGTGTTCACACAGTCGGGCTTCTCTCGTTTGCTGGTGTATCGCGATACGATTGACCAGGTTGTGGGCGTGCTTCATCAGAAGGACTTCTACGTAAACGGCAAGATGACCGAGCGACCCATTGCGGAGATCATGACGGCGCCGCTGTTCGTGTATCAGCATACGAAAATTCGCGACATCCTTGAAACGTTGCAGCTCAAAAAATCGCACATTGCGATTGTTGTTGACGATTTCGGCGGCACGCTGGGCATTGTCACCATGGAAGATATTCTGGAAGAGCTGGTCGGCGAGATCTGGGACGAGCACGATGAAGTCGAGGAAGACTTCGAGAAGCTGGGCGAGGACCTGTATCGCGTTGACTGCTCGGTAAGCTTGGAGGATTTCTGCGAGTTCTTCGACATCAAGCTTGAATCCGACAGCGTTTCTGTGGGCGGCTGGATTATGGAGTACCTGAACCATATTCCGGTGAAGGATGAGAAGATTGCCGTGGAGAATCTGGAAATCACCGTTTCCGAAGTGAATGCTCATCGCGTTTCCTTCATTACGGTTCGTCAATTCGAGCGTGAAGACGCCGAGGAACAGGATTCCTAGGGTCGCGCAGTGTCAAAACCGTAGCGCATTGGTGAAAACCGTGAAGATAGACGCTCACATCCATATTGCACTTGATGGCTCCGATTGGCGGCAGGCGAAAGCCCGTCACGTAAACGGGCCTGATGAGCGCTGGATTCGCGAGATGCTTGCTGCATATGCGCAGGCGGGGTTCACCTACCTACGCGATGGCGGCGATAAATGGGGCGTTTGCGCGCGCGCGGCGCGTCTTGCGGGCGAATATGGCATTCGCTACGCAACTCCTGCGTTTCCCCTGTATCCCCAAGGACAGTACGGCAGCTTTTTAGGGCTGCCGTTTGCTGATTTCGCTGAGTATTGTACGCTTGTTGACCAGGCAATTTGCCAAGGTGCCACGTTCGTGAAGCTCATGCTTTCGGGTATTTTGGACTTTGATTGCTACGGGAAGATAACAAGCCCCGGCTTGCCAGCGTCTTACGTGGCGCAGCTTGTTGCATATGCTCACGAAAAAGGTTTGCCGGTAATGGCGCACGTAAACGCGGCGGCATTAGTGTCGCAGGCGCTTGATGCGGGCGTTGACAGCATTGAGCACGGCTTGCTCATGGATGCTGCCACGTGCGAGAAGCTTGCGGCCAGCAATGTTGTGTGGGTTCCTACTATCGCTCCTGTTCAGGCGGCGCATGATTCAGGCAGGTTCTCTCCTGATGTTGTGCAGCGCATTTGCCGTGAGCAAGTGGCAGCCGTTGCAGCGGTGGTAGAGCGTGGCGGCCTGGTGGCGTTGGGGTCCGATGCTGGTTCAGCGGGCGTGCCTCATGTTGCCGGAGCGCTGCGCGAGTGTGAGCTTTTAGGCGTGTCCGATGCCGAACTGCAACGGGGCGCCCATGTTCTGGTGAACCGTTTTCCCGGCTGTTAGGAATAAATGCTTCGGGGAGCAAAACGTTTGCCGTTCGTTCCCGTGCATTTTTGATTATTCCGTAGCTTGGAAGCAATTCATCGCTTACGTGAAGTATAATCAATCGATATCGTTTTTTTGCGAAGGGCGGTACGCATGTGGTTGGCCGCTAATCGGCTTCGGTCGATTCAAGCCAACGTATTCGATGCGCGGGCGCAAGCGCGCCGCGACCTTCGCAATGCAGGACTTTTCCATGAATGCAGATGGGAGACATGCTATGAAAGAACTGAGCATTGGCGGCATGAGCATTGCCCCAGGCGTTGTTGAGACTATCATCTCTGTTGCTATGAGCGAAGTTGAAGGCGTGACCGCCGTTGGCGTGACCTCGGTAAATGGCCTGGTCGCCGCTATTGCGGGCAAAGGCAGCGCGCAGGGCATTGATGTTGATGTCGATGCAAACGGCCAGCTTGCTGTTGGCATTCATGTAGAGGTCTCTT
>CAKUDT010000271.1 GCA_934645125.1 uncultured Eggerthellaceae bacterium | reverse complement strand
TTGGGCGGCAAATGTCAATGGCGACGACGCGATTGATGCCACCGATGCTTTCGCAACTCAGTACTTCGTGCATTACGGCACGTGGGGCGCAAGCGCATAGGCTGGAGCACACGTTTGCATGGGGGCGATGAGCTCACTTTGAGATAAGCGCCCTTCCCCACCAAAAGGGGCTGCATCGAATCTTCGGTGCAGCCCCTTCGCATGTTAGAGGATCACTTCCGGAGGGGCAGCCACACCCGCCGCCGCATAAACGATCTCAGAAGGGCATCCGTCGGCAGAAACATGAAAATCCTCATCACATCCCATTGTCTCGGCTGTTTTCGGGTCATGCTGTTAAAAAACTGACCGATTGGCACCCCCCCCGCAGCGCGCCTCACCTTTTGTCAACATTATGGGTGCTTGAAGGCTCAAGATACCCTACACGCCTCGCTTGCTTACGCTTTGTCGCGATGCGTTGAGCGTCGTGGGTAAGGTGCAGGTCTGTTTTGCCTGCGGCATGTTGTGTTTTCGACATCCCTCGTTTGGTCCTGCAGCAGCATGTTGTCGTTTTTTCTTCCCAAATGCGCAAAATATTCCCGTTCGGGGCACATCGGAAGGCATTTGCAGACCGAACAGCACCGCTTGAGACGAAGCGAACCCACAAAAGCCCAGGTCGTGCATCACAAGCGCCAAGAGGACGGAGGCCGGTGACCCTCCAACCTGCCCCGAACAGTAATATTTTGCTCATCTGCGCCCATTTTCCGACAAGATGACCACGATTCGATGTTTTCCGGAAGACGCGGGGCCGCGAAGAAGAAGGCAACGCAAATTGTTGACAAAAGGTGGGGTAATTTGTCAACAAAAAAGTTCCCTGGCTGCAACAACCAGGGAACTTTTGAACACGCTTTATCTCAAACGGACTTATGCGCCGTAAGAGCCGTAATGCATGAAGTACTGCACGGCAAACGCATCTGTCGCATCAATGGCATCGTCACCGTTAACGTTAGCAACCCAACGCAGAGCGCTCATGCCCCAGCCACTCGGAAGCTTGAAGGAAGCATAATCTGCGCCATAAACGCCCTTGGACAAGTCGTAGATGACTTGCGCGTCAACGATATTGACGCGGCCGTTGCCGTTCGCGTCGCCACGCTGAGAAGCATCCATCACCATAACGTCGCAAGTCGCCGTCTTGCCGTTTGCGGTTGTAGCAGTAATGTGAGCCACACCGGCAGCCTTGGCGGTTACCACGCCGTCGGCAACGGTGGCAACGTCTTCGTTATCGCTTGCCCACGTAACAGTCTTGTTCGTTGCGTTGTCGGGCAAAACCGTGGCAACAAGCGTCGCGGTGTCATTCACGCCCAAAGCAAGATCGGTCGCATCAAGCGAAACGCTTTCTGCGGGAATAGAAACATCGGCAATCTTCACATGAGAGAACCATGCCTTGTCCTGACCGTCTGCCGAGCCGCCATCCTTGTAAAACTCGAATGCAAACGTATACTCCTTGCCTGCCGCGAACGACGCCGAGAACGTGCCCGCGTCCTCGCCACTCAAATCACTCACGACCGTGGTTGTATTGCCATCGACCGTCTGCTTGATGTTGAACTTGTCGTAGCTCTTTTCGGACGAAACGCCGTAATTGAAGGAAATCGCGGTATCAACATCGAACTTAAACGTCATGGAAGCCTTTGCCGTGGTGCTGTCCTTGCCAACGTTTTGGCTTTCAATCCTCTTGGTATCTGCGTTATAAGCCCAGGTGTAGGTCTCATCAAGCGATTCGGACACTGCCTGGATACCTTGCAGGGGAAGCTCGACGTAACCAAGAATGGTACCCGAGCCCATATTGAAGGACTCGCCGCAAACGCTGCAGACGCACGTGCGATATCCATCTTTGACAACCGTCTGAGCAGGGTCTTCCGTATGACCCGTTGCAGGAATCACCACGGTGTTCGTCTCGTTGCAGCCGTCACGACGGCACGTCTGCACAACAGAACCGGCCTGCGTGCACGTTGGCGCCGTATAAACGCAGTCAGCGCATTCCGGATTATCGGTTTCGTGGCCGCAGAAATCATGACCCAGCGCAGCAACGTAATTGGCCTTAACGGTCTTGTTGCACTTATCGCAGTTGTACGTCGAATAGCCCTTTACCGTGCATGTGGGAGCAACAACGCTCGTTGCCGTGCCCATGTTGTGGAATTCGGCGGCTTCCCAATGCAAGCGCGGATATCCGTTGCACGTTAAGCCAAAACCATCATCCGAAAGCGTGATTTCGGGTTCCTGCAGCTCAGCGGCCGTAAGCTTTTCCGCAATCGGATCGGTCTCAGCGGTTCCCTCAAGGTAGTAAACGCGCTCTGCGGTTGCCTTGTCGCTCGAGAACATGCCAAACGCACCCGATGGCGTCTTGTCGGACGCACTGGACGTCACCGCACCCGTGTTGTAGCAATCAGCCAGCGAAGCGGTGCCAGAGCCCCACGAAGGACCGCTGTACTTACCACCGATGCCACCTGCGAAGCTCGTGCCCGCAACAGCGCCCGTGTTATAGCAGCTGCTAATGGTCGCAGCGCCTTCGCAGCTGCCGAACACGCCGCCTGCGTAGCTGCCACCGGTCACCGTACCGTTATTCACGCAGCCGATAATCTTCGCGCCGCCGTTAACGTAGCCCGCAACGCCGCCGGCTTCGCTTCCGCCGGTAACAGCACCGTAGTTCGCGCAGTTCTTGACAGTCGCATCGCTCAAGTTGCCCACAATGCCACCCGCGCGCTGCGTGTTATCGGCGAATGTGACGTAGCTCGCGCAATTC
>CAKUDT010000270.1 GCA_934645125.1 uncultured Eggerthellaceae bacterium | reverse complement strand
GCGGGAAAAGCCCTTGCATTGTGGATGCCAGCGCCAACATCAAGTTGGCAGCGAAGCGCATCGTGTTCGGAAAGTTCCTCAACTGCGGCCAGACGTGCGTTGCGCCCGACTACATTCTAGTCGAACGCTCGGCACATGACCAGCTGGTTGCCGAGCTGTCCGCCCAGATAAAACGCCAATTCGGCGATAATCCACTTGCAAACGCAGACTACGGCAAGATTATCAACCAGAAGCATTTCACGCGCTTATGCGGGCTGATGGACCAGCGCAAAGTGATCTTTGGCGGGCGCACCAATGCCGAAACGTGCCAGATTGAACCCACGTTGATGGATGCCGTTACCGAAAGCGATGCCATTATGGGCGAGGAAATCTTCGGGCCTGTTCTGCCCATTCTCACTTTCGACTCGTTTGACCAGGTAGTGAGCGACCTCAAGGGTAAAGAGAAGCCGTTGGCACTCTACCTGTTCTCAAGCGATGCAGCACACAAGAGCCGTGTTGCGCGCGAGCTGCAGTACGGCGGCGGATGCATCAACGATGTGGTTATCCACCTGGCAACCAGCGAGATGGGCTTTGGCGGTGTCGGAGAATCCGGCATGGGCGCATATCATGGCAAACGCGGATTTGATGCGTTTTCCCATGTAAAATCCATAGTCGATAAGAAAACATGGCTCGATTTGCCCATGCGCTACCAGCCGTACACCAGCAAACTGTACGAAAAAATGCTTAAGATGTTCTTGCGATAACGTCTACGCGGCATCAATTCGATACAGTCTCATGTCCCCTTCGGAAAGAACGGGCGTGAAACCAGGCGTGGTGTCATCGATGTCGCTAATGCCCTGCCACAGCAACGGATCGAAGTTGTAAACGATATCTTTATCCCGCTTCAAAAGCAAAACATAGCGGCACCCCGTGTCTTGAACAGCTTCCAACACATCGGCGCGGGTGCTTATCTCGCTCAACTTCGTGCGAATCAATGCGCTTTCCGGCGTTTCGTGCGCACCTTCGTAGCCATAGCGCTCCAGATAGTATGCCTTGAGCCCGGTCAAGCCGTAGGCAATAAGCGACCCATCGTACGGAAGGTTGATAACGGCTTGCTCGGGGCCAATCGTTGCTGCCGCTTCTTGGATAAAAGCAATTTCTTCACAATCTAAAATGGGGTTTTCGTAATTCATCTTGGCATAAAGCGCCATACTCTGCAGCGCCGAAATGTTAACCGCGGTTGCATCTGGCTCCTGCACGTCTTGGCTCTGGTCAAGATGCTCCTGGTTCGCAGGGGGAACATACGGTACAAAAAAGATAACGCCCACAAATGCCAACGCAAAGACAACCGCAAGAGCAGCACGTATGCGACGAACACCTTCTCCGTTTGCAGGTAGACAATTGGATTCATTGTTCAGGCCGCGGTCATTCGCGCGCGCGCCCACTTGGCCAATGCCAGCAACTTGACCAGCGCTTTCACGGCGCGCATCTGCACGACACATGCCAATACGCGCCCCCAAAATGCGTGCCACCAGCGCCGCCACCAGCTCATAGAGTGCCGACAACCCACACGCCATCAGCGGCATTGACGCCAAACCCACAATGGAGCCAATGCGCTTAGGCTCGGAGTACCAAAAACCAGTAAGAATCTGCCTCAAGGGGCCTTCTTCGAAAGAAGCGGAAGCTACATAGACAAGAACAACCAGCGCAAACGAAACAACGATCCAGCAATTGCGGCGCGATGCCAAAACCGCCACCACGCCCACCAGGGCAAACACGAAAAGAATCGGCTGACCTGCTTTATTCATGAACGAGAACTCGGTGACAGCAATCCATGCTTCTTCGGGCAGCTGACGCGCCTTGGTGGCCTCGTCCATCACATACTTGAACGAATCGGCGTTGGCAAGCAACACCCAGGCAATCACGATGATTGCGCTCACCACAATGCCGCCCACAATGCCCGCAACCACGCTGTACTTCCTGCCTATTGCCCACGCGAACATCCACACCACGAACGGAGCCAGCAGCAACGCGGCGGTGAAAATGCTGTTGGGGTGAATCGTGGCGCATGCAATGCAAGCGAAAAGGAATCCCGCAAGCAAAACAGACATTTCGGGGTCTTCATCAGGGACTTCGCCTGATGCAACGCGCGCCGCAAGCCTTTTTGCCAAGCGAATAAAGCACGTCGCCAGAATTGGGATCAAGCAAAACGCAGCAAGGTTCGGGAAAAGCGACCATTCCAGCAGCATATACCAGGGAAATGCCGCGCAAACGCATGAGCACAGCGCGCCGGCAACCAGCGTGCTTTCCTTTTTGAATAACGTTGCCATGAGCATATACATGCCCAGCGGAAAAACAACGCTGGTAAACGCGAAGTTCGCTACATTGGCCGCCATAGGCAACGCGCAGCCGGAAAGCTCCATGAGCAGCGCCAGCAAAATGTGCCAACCCAAAGGATAATACCCGTCCAGGGGATACGTACCCCCCGGCATGGGGTTCAAAGCGCCGGGAAGCGCCAGATAGCACGACGTATCAAGCGGCGACCAGTAGCCGCTTTTCACCAAGGCGCGAATAGCATTGTAGTGGTACAGGTTGTCATACGTTGAGATGAAGGAATCGGCGCCATCGAGCGGCTTCAAAAAGAGCACCGTACCAGCGATAATACCGCACGCAAGATAAAACACCGCCATGCGTACGTCGAGGGAACCGCGGCCGAGGATTGCAGACTCGTGCAACTTTTCAGATGCCGCCAAGCGGCCCCTCCCCTTCGCGAACTTGACAGCCGAAACAACAAGGAGCAGCGC
>CAKUDT010000269.1 GCA_934645125.1 uncultured Eggerthellaceae bacterium | reverse complement strand
GTCGCTGACCACGGCAATCAGAATGTTGATGGCCACGATCACGAACGGGAAGCACTTGAACCAGTCAACCTTGCCCAAGCGGCCCCAGTGGTACTTCAGAATCAAGAAGCCAATGCATCCAGCGGTTGCCGCGTAGAGTTTCGCGTAGTGAAACCAGCTGTTCATGTAGAGATGCGTGGGGTTGTTGAGTGCCCACTCGGCGCCCGAAGCAGCACCGATAGCGATGGCAATGAAGTACACGGTCAAAATGCCAGGAATCACGAAAAAGCAGGTGATACCGCCGATTTTCGACCTACGGGCAACCTCGTTGAGTCCAATCAGCGCTAGAAATACAATTGCCCAGCCGATCCATTGGTAAAAAGCAGTGTCGCCATATACTTGAAATAACATGGCATCCTCCTTGTTGTTTTGTTTTGCTTATCCCTTTTGCAAGCCGCGTTGTCGGCGCCAACCTCGCGGTCTGAATGGCGTGTTTGCTGCGCGCCCCCTAAGGCAGCTCGCTCAGACGCTCCATGTGAAGCGTTTGCGCTATCAGGCATTTCAGTACTTCATCAGGCACGTTGCGGTGTGTTCGGATGTAGCCGCACAGGCCTAAAATCAGCATGTAGAAGGTTTCATAAATGTGCTCAATCTTGATATCGTGCAATTTCGCGTAATCGCGTACGGTGGTGTCAATGATGTAGCTCGTGGTTTGGTCGGCCACGCGGTTGACGAATTCCAGGTAAAGTGCGGCGTTTTCGCTGGTGTCAAGCGATCGGCGAAACGATGAGCCCTCGAATACGCCCATACGCAGCACTTGCACAACGCTATCTAATGCGTGCTCGATGTTGCCGACTTCGCGTTCGGCGTTCCACATCCGAAGCGATTCGATGTAGTCGGCAATGTAATCGTCAAGCACTGCCGACGTAACGGCGTGTTTGTCGGGGAAGTAGTGGTAAAACAGCGAGCGAGCAATACCACATTCGTCGGTGATATCTTTTACCGACGTGTGAGCGTGGCCCTTTTTCTCGTAGAGCGTTCGAGCGGCCTCGATGATCTCTTGCTTTCGCGTATCGCTCATGATTCGCCCCTTGCTGCTGTTTTTACGCTTCTGTCTGCGTTTTCTGCATCATACGAAGGATATTGACACTATGTCAATGAACAGATGTGCGGATTCGTCAATCTTGGTTTGTAGGCGTTTGTCGCTGCGCCTTTGCTGGCTTTTTTGTTGGGGAATGGACGCTGCTTTAAGGTGGCAAGCGTGCGGGCGCAGTTGACGGCATGTCAAGGTGGGGAAGGCAGGCGCGTGATCGTGTGCGGGCTGGAGCGTGTTGGCTTCAGCCCGAGGAAGGCGAGTGCGCGTGGTATGGGGGTGAAGGCGGAGCCACGGGCTTGGCAGGCGTGGACCGCGGTGCGGTGCTGTGCTATGGGTAAAAAGTTCCGGAAAATAAAAACCGCGCCCGAAGGCGCGGCTATTCTCAGTCGGAAAAGATCAAAACTCCGTCCCCTCCAAAAGCGAAGTTTGAGCTTTCCCGAAGCTCAGAAATCAAAAATCAACATTGCCTAGTATAGCGGGTTTGATGCGCTGTTGCAAAGGTTTTTTCTTGCCAGTAGTTATCACCGATTTCGCATCGCTAATTTTCGAGGAGCAACCTGCAATGACCTGCGGTTTTCGACTATTCCTTTTCGGGGTGCCTTATTCCAAGGGTGATACGAAAAGCAGCTGGATAGCTGCTATGATATCCATAACGAAGTCAGCGAAGCATGTTTGTTTCATTCCTCTTCGCTTTTCGTCTCCCCCCCTCCAAAAATGCTCAGTTCGTTGCGAACTGAGCATTGTTGTATCACCAATGATGGGTTTTCATATAGCGTTGCAGTTCTTCGATGATTTCGTTGCAGGTTTGTAATTCGGGTCGCTTTTGATCTTTTGAAATGAACGCGCTCACTTTATATGAAGTGTCAACATCCGCTAAGGGTACAAAGTCAACCAAGTCGTGGTAAAGCGGTATGTTGTGTTCTGACGAGAAGCCTATTCGATCGCTGGAATGTACGCGCAGCATGGCAGTGTCTACATCTGGGTAGAAATCGAGATTCTTTTTAGGAAGATTGTCAGGAAGGAAATCTCTGACAAATGTTGCCATGTTTCCATATGACGCTTCGTCGGGCAGCAAAATGAGTTTATCCCTGAGAACTTCGGTATTGATGCATCCGTCTACAAGTTGGTTATGTATAGGGTGGTCTGGTCTCATTATTACGTCGAATTGGTCTGTATAAAGTGGCTCCACGCGGTATGCTTCAGGTGCTTCGGGAAAGAAATCCATGCTAAATATCAGGTCGGGATTACGCGAACCAAGGGAGAGTCTAATCTCCCAAAACTCGCAACAACGTAGATTGACGTGTACTTCGGGGGCACGTTTGCGCATTTCAGAAAGAAATTTGTGCAAGAAGGGTCGTGACACTCCGCGGAGATAGCATATGTCAACGTTCGCGGAGTAGCCTTCCTCGATGCAGCGCAGATGCGTTACCGCATTCTCGTATCGCCTCACGATGTATTCGGCATCCTTTTGAAATATTTTACCTTGTTCGGTAAGGCTTACCTTGTGGGAGTTTCGTTCAAACAGCTTGGTATGAAGCTCGTCTTCCATTGCTGCTATATGTTTGCTTAGCACCGATTGGCTTAAAAAGAAGTGTTTTGCCGTTGCGCTGAAGTTCAGCGAATCAGCCAAGAAGCTAAACTCACGCAGATGGTCGATATTCATGGTTCCCCCTTTGGCATGAAATCCCTGTATCATCGTTAATGTCTGTACACAAGATACACCGTTTTTCCTATCGGACGCCATTTCGACG
>CAKUDT010000268.1 GCA_934645125.1 uncultured Eggerthellaceae bacterium | reverse complement strand
GCGTCTGGTTGATGCGCTGGGCGTTATTGCGCAGGAGTTCCCGCATCGTCAGATGGCGGTCTGCCGTGAGCTTACGAAGCTGCACGAGGAAGTGGTGCGCGGTACAACATCGTATGTGCACGAGGTGTTCGCGGAACGTGCTGCCGCAGAAGGCATCAAGGGCGAGATTGTCCTGGTCATCGATGGTCCTTCGGAAGAAGAGAACGCTGCAACAGCGCAGCAAACCGCAATTGATGGCGCCGCCCGTGCCGCGCAATTGCGTGCAGAAGGCGCCTCTAAAAAAGACATCGTGAAAACACTCGTTTCTGAACTGGGAATATCGCGCAACGAAGCGTATGCGCTTGCGCTTGGCGAACGATAGGCGGCTTTGTTTTGGCATCAGTGAAACCGAAAGCAAGAAGATCGCGCAGGCGTACGGGCGGCGGCGCGAAAATCGTAGCGCGCCAAGAGTTCAACGTCGATGGCATTGCCGTCAAACTCACGCTCAAAACCATGAGCAGCATTACGATGCGCGTGAAAACCGCCGCCGAGCCGGTGCAAATTTCCGCACCGGCGGGAACAGCGCGCCAGGTCATCGAGGAATTCGTGCGCTCGCGAAAGGGTTTAATCGCGCGGCTGCAGGAAAGCCGACAAGATTCCCCTATGGCGCGCGCAAATCTGGCAACGCCGCAAGAAGTTGCCGAATGGCGCGCTATCGTAGAGGGGCTTACGCCCGGACTTGTTGAGCGCTGGGCGGCTGTTATGGGCGTTACCCCTGGTAAACTGGCATATCGCAACATGACAAGTCGCTGGGGCAGTTGTCAGCCGTCAACAGGGCGTATCTGCATCAACGTGCGTCTGGCGCTGTATCCGCCGCGCTGCCTTGAGTACGTGGTTGTGCACGAACTGGCTCATTTGCTGGTGCACGGACACGGTGCGCAGTTCTATGCGGTACTCGATCGCTATCTGCCCGATTGGCGCGAAAGCAAGAAGCTGCTGGAGTAGGAAAAACCAGCAGCTACTCGCTGCGAAGCGCTTCCACCGGATCCTTCTTGCTGGCGCTGCGAGCAGGCAAAAGGCCGGCAATAAACGTGAGTACCACGCTGATCAGCACCAGAATCACGGCAGCGTTTGCCGGCAGCTGTGCCACGGCGGGGTAGTCGTTTGCCACCAAGACCACGTTCGCAATAGCGCAGGCAATGGCCGTGACGCCCACGCCCAACAAGCCCGCGACCAGGCCTTCGATAATCGTCTCGGCATTAAACACGTGGCTGATATCCTTCTTGCTAGCACCAATCGCGCGCAGAATACCAATCTCTTTGATGCGCTCCAGCACGCTGATGTACGTAATCACGCCAATCATAATGCTGGAAACAATCAGCGAAATGGCCACGAACGCAATCAGCACCATGGAAATCATATCAACGATGTTCGTGACGCTGGTCATGAGCAAGCCCACCAGGTCGGTGTACGTGATAACTTTATTCTCGTCCACTTGCTTCATCTGGGCATTGTATTGGTCAAGAACGTCAATGACCTTCTCTTTGCTCTCAAAGCTAATGGGGTAAATGCTTACCTCATACGGCTTGTTCAGGTCGGCGTATCCGAAATTCTTCAGGTTGTTCTCGTACGTGCGCTCTTCGGTGGTGCGCATGGACATCATGATGTCGGTCAAGTCGTTCGAGCTCATGTTCACTTGGAACGCGTTGGCAAAGGCGCTGGTGTCAATGGAGAAGGCGCTGGCCATGTTCGTTGAGAGCTGCCCCATTGCCGTGCCCATAGCCGCGCTGACTTGCTGCTGCACGGCCGCGCCCAACTGGGCAGCCATGGCCGCCATGGCTTGCTGCAGGTAAGCGCCCACAGCGGTTTGCACGCTGTTGCCCACCGCTTGCATGATTGACTGCGTAAGCGCTGCGGCAACTTGGGGAACTACCTGCGCGGTTACTTGTCCCACGAGCTGCGTTTGCAGCTGGGGCGCAAGCGTTACCATAAGGTCATTGGCGAACGTTTGGGAATCAAAAGCGCTGGTTAGCGCATCGTTTAGAACGGTATTCGAGCTAAAGTACGCCATTGCGGCATCCTTTGGCGTTGCGTATTCCGTGCTGTGAGCCATGTACCAGGTAATAAAATCTGCCATGGCATCGCTCATTTTTTCGGCTAGCACCGTGTTGTCGAAGTAATTTCCAATCTTCAAGCCGCTCAAGTCAAGGTGCACCGAGCTCATATCGACGTTCACTTTAATGGAGCTCGGGTCGAAATTCTTCATGACCTCGTTCATGTCAATTGTAATGGACGATGGGTCAAACGCCGGCAGTGTGCTGGGGTCAATTTGCACGCCGCTCATGTCAATAGACAGCGCGCTGGGGTCAATCTGCAGCTTGCTGTCATCAACTTTGAAGGCACCTGCCAGCGCCGATTCGTCAACGGTGAACAAAGAGCCCAGGTCAAAGCCGTTCGAACTGCTCTCTTCGTCGAAAGGTTCGCCGGCAATAACATCGGTGGACGGCGTGGCCAGCTGGTCCTTCACGATTTGCTTTTCGGCAGCAGTAGTCACCAGGTGCTCGGTGAGCTCGTAGGGGTAGTTGATGCCCTGCTTCAGCATGGCAATGCGCGCGTCTTCGGTGGGGCGCACAATGCCCACAATGTTCAGTGTTTCGCTGTTGTTCACCAGGTCGGTCATGTAATCGGCGTCGCTGGACTTGTCCTTCCAAACGCCGTACGTCTCGTCGTATTCGTAGTAATCCGCAGCGCTGACCAGCTTATATTGTGTGTTCAGAACGGTGTCGTACGAGACGGGCTCGTAATCGTCGGGGGTGGTGACTTCTTCTTCGTTGATGAACGCTTTGACCATATCGGAC
>CAKUDT010000267.1 GCA_934645125.1 uncultured Eggerthellaceae bacterium | reverse complement strand
ATGCGCAAAATATGACGGTACGGGGTGGGTTGCGCTTGACGACCTGGGATAAGGAAATCTCGCGACCTGGGCAAACGCGTTTTCGCTTGTCGGAAAAAGCTTAAAATGAGGCCGATAGACCGGTTTCGTACCCCCTGACCTACCCCGTATCGGCATATTTTGCGCATTGGGGACGTTTTTCCGACAACATGGTTTGCGGATGCCGTTTCAGCGTTGCGCTGGGCGGCGCCAGAAGAGTTTCGGACGCCACCGAAAGGGGTTTCGGCAGCGTTCGAGGAGCATTTCGATTGTTTTATTGGGCGACGTTATCGTTGAGCGCCGAAATTAGCAGCTGCAGTGCTGGCGGCACGGGTGTTCCATGAGTTCCATCAGCCTATCAAGATCGCGCTGCGTGATGGTTGTGCCGTACGCCATGGTTTCAAACGGAATGCCTTCAAAGATAAGGTTCAATCCCGTTTGCTCAAATCCGTTTCGTTGATAAAAGCGCAGGCGGCGCTGGCGTTGCTCGGGATTTTCTGCGTTGGGGTCATTGACTATCTCCATATCCAACATCACGGGCTGCGCACAATTTTGCTTTATAGCGTTCAGCACGCGGCTGCCCACGCCACCACCCTGACATTTTTCGGACACGCCCAAAAAGTTCAGGTAGGCAAAGGGGAGCTCGGGGAAATCCCAGATAAACGACATAGCCGCAACAGCATTGTTTTCCACGTAAGCGCAGAGCTTGACGCAAGAGCAGGCGTCAATGAGCGCGAGTAGATCATCATCGGAAATGCGCTCGTATTCAGGGAAAACGCTGTGGTAAATCTCCAACGTGTCATCGAGATGGGCTGAATTCCTGTTTACGTCGATTACTTCCATTTTTTGTCCTTTCTTGGCTGTCACGCTCGAATGTGGTTCCAATACGAAGATTGAGCGCGGCGGTCACGTGCGGTGAATCCAGGGTATCATGGGTCGATAGCCGCCAAGAAGAGCCTTTGCAGCGGCGTTACCGAGCGGTCATCGAGCTGGGTGTACGCGGTTACCTTCACTGGGGGTTGGGGGTCGCGCCATCAGTGGCGACGCTTGGAGCCGGGGTATGGCGCGAAGGGGCGGCATGAAAAGAGATGTGGCGTGAACAGGGCGGCATCTGCGGCCCCTGTGACGTTGCGTCTTTAGCGTTATCGCTGGGGGTCAGGGGCTGCTGCGTTTTCGGTGCTGTCGATTGCAACGACGAAAAGCGTTTCCCGATCAACGGTGAAAGACACGTCCAAGCCAGCGTAGGCAAGGTGATAAATGCGGGTTGGCTCGTGTTTGCTTCCTGCGCGGCGCGGATCTTGATGCAACACCTCAATAAGCCCCGCTTGTTTTTCTGCGGGCACTTTTTCGCGTAATCCATCAGGGAAAACGACATCAAGCTCATTCCAGGGTGTCTCATCGATGAAGCCACCCGTTGCTTCGGGGTGGCAATCGGCAAAGGGGATGTAGGGCTTGATGTCGAAGATGGGCGTGTTATCGCGCAGGTCAGCTCCCAAAATGTGGATGATAGGACCGTTCTCGGTGTGCTCGACGCGGTCGAGCTTTACGCAAGTAAGCCCCAGCGGATTTGGGCGGAAGGGGCTGCGTGTTGCAAAGACGCCCACGCGCTCCACGCCGCCCAGTCGCGGCGGGCGCACCGTGGGAGACCAGGGCGTATTGTGTTGTTTCTGCTGGTCGGAGGCCTGTGCGGGTGCTCCTGCTTTATCGTGTGCACTTGCTGTGCTCACGATATCCGCCGCTCGTGCGGGTGCGTTGCATACCGCTGCGCCCGACGCCGCGTCCGACGTGTTGTTGCTTCCGCCCGCCGCGCCCGCGACCGACGCCTTCGCCGTGCTTTCCACCTGCGCCTTGTCGCGCGTGCTTGCATCCGAATCGATGTCGCTCGCCGTGCCGCCGGGCAACCCATTTTCGAACTGCCAGATTAGCCAAAGGTGCGAGAATCCCTCGAGCCCCGTAACGGCTGCATTCAGCGCGAACTCCGGCTCGAAAATAATTCGACCTTGCAGGTGCGGCGCCAGAAAGCTGTTGCGCGGAATGCCGAATTTCTGCGGCAGGTCAGTGCGTATATGTGCGATTGGTTTCATGTTCATGCGGGCGATTGTACCGCATTGTGGGCGCAACTTCGCTGTGAAGCGCTGTGCGGGCGTGCGTAGTCTGCTAAAATATCCGCCTGGAATAAACCAAGGAAGGCATGTATGACTGTTTATTATGTTGATTACGAGAACGTGCACGCGGGCGTCGATGGTATTGACAAGCTGACTGCGAATGATACCGTGCGCATTTTTTATAGTCCCAAGGCCGATACGATGCGCATTGCGTTTGTCGAGCAGGCGTTGCGCGCGCAGGCGAAAATCGAGCTTATCAGCGTTGACGTGGGAACGCCGAATGCGCTGGACTTCCATTTAGTGGCGTGGCTCTATAGCGAGCTTCCGCAGGCAACGGAAGAGCACGTGATTGTGAGCAACGATCATGGCTACGATGCTGCGGATCGTATGGGCGTGCGCCTTGGATTGCCCCAGGTCAGGCGCGTTTCGAGTATTGCGGAAGACCTTGGGCTTCCTCCCACGCCGCTTGCGGAGACGGCGGGGAAGCGTCGTTCGTCGTCGCGTCGCGGGGGAAAGGGCCGCCGCGGTACTGCCGAGGCTCCTGCCGTTGATGCTCCGGCAGATGCTGCCGAAGCCGCGGAGGCTGCACCTGCGGAAGGCGCTGCCGCGGAAGGTGCGCCTGCTGGCGTTGGCGCGCCCGTTGATACGCCGGCGGATGCGAGTGCGGGCAAGGGCAAGGCCGCGAAAGACAAGGCGACCGAAGGCTCTGCAGCGG
>CAKUDT010000266.1 GCA_934645125.1 uncultured Eggerthellaceae bacterium | reverse complement strand
GAGCAGGCAGCTATGGAGCGCTTCGATCATTTGCTGAAGCTGAAGGACATGTACAGCGGCCTGTAAGAATAGGTGAGCATATACGCGGGTGGCGGCTGGATATCCAGCTGTCCGCCTGCAAAATCGCAGGTGAACGCAGGTTCGTCGCAAAAAAAATAAGAAAGGCTTGGTCGCAATGACCAAGCCTTTCTTTGCGTCTCGGAGCAGGGGAGCAATTTCGCGAGGAAGTCCCGCGAGGAGACTCTACGAGAAGAAGCCTTCGCTTTCCTTTGCATCGAAGTACTCGCCTAGCAGCTTTTCGGTATAGGCAATCTTCACGCAGCAGATAAACACGCTCAGTGCTTTGTCAAGCTCATCAAGCTGCGGCATGGACGGCGCAATGCGGATGTTGGAGTCGCGCGGATCGCTGCCATAAGGCCAGGTGGCGCCCGCGCCCGTCAGAACAACGCCTGCTTCCTTCGCCAGCGCAACAATGCGGGTGGCCGTGTGCTTCGGCGCGTTGAATGACACGAAATAGCCGCCGTTGGGGTTTGACCAGCTGGCTTCCGTTACGTCCTGCAGGCCTTCGCTCAGGCGCTTCTGCACCAGTTCGACTTTCGGACGCAAGATATCCGCGTGCTTCGCCATGTGCTCGGCAATGCCATCGGCATCTTTCAAGAAGCGCGCGTGGCGCAGCTGGTTGATTTTGTCGAAACCGATGGTTTGCAAGCTCAAATGCGCTAGTTCATCGGCCAGGTTGCGCGGGCTGGTAGCAATGGCAGCAATGCCGGCGCCGCTGAACGTCATCTTGGATGTAGACGCAAACTTGTAATAACGGTTTGGATGCCCGGCCTTGTTGCAGGCTTTCTCGATATCCATCAGCTGATCTTGGCGCTCGGGGCCGTACAGGTGATGTACGCAGTATGCGTTGTCCCAGAAAATGCGGAAGTCATCGGCAGCAGTTGACATGCGAGCCAAACGACGCACCACTTCATCGGAGTACGTTATGCCGCTGGGGTTGGAGTACTTGGGCACGCACCACATGCCTTTAATGGTGGCGTCGCTTGCAACAAGCGCTTCCACTTTGTCCATGTCGGGGCCATCTTCCAGCAGGGGAACGGGAATCATGTCAATTCCAAACTCCTCGCAAATAGCGAAATGACGATCGTAACCAGGAACAGGGCAGATCCACTTAATGCCGTGGCGGTAGCTGCTCCAAGGCTTGCCATCGCCCACGCCGAAACGCATAATGCGAGAAAGCGTGTCGTACATTGCCAGCAGGCTTGAGTTGCCATACACGAACACGTTTTCCGGCTCCGTGTCAAGCATGACTGCCATCAGGCGTTTTGCTTCCGGCAGACCATCAAGAATACCGTAGTTGCGGCAGTCAGTACCGTCTTCGCTAAAGCAATCTTCTACAGTTGCTATATTGGTGAGCATGGGGGTGCTCAAGTCGAACTGTGCCGCTTCGGGCTTGCCGCGCGCCATGTTCAGCCTAAGGCCTTGCGCTTTGTAGTTGTAGTATTCGCTGCGTAAAGCGTCCAGCGCGGTTTTGAGTTCGCCACGCGTCATGTTCGCAAATGCTGTCATTTATGCTCCCTTCATTTCGCTTAGGGCACTCTAAATCAATTATGCATTATAGGCAGCCTGGTTTGGGAAGTGTTTCTAAGTGATGAAAACAAGCAAAAAAGCAATCACGTGCGGTTTTTCAAGGCGGTGCCGCAAACAGGGTTCCCTTCAGAGAAGCAAAAGCGTCCGCGAAAGGCTCTTGTCAACATGTCTGCGGAAAGCAAAAACCGCTTGTAAAAGCGCAAAAGTGAACAACAGGATAGGAATATCACATATACACAAAGAGAGCGAAAATGAGTACGGATCGCACTGAGTAGGAGCAAACTCGGCGCACTGTCAAGAGCATGATACTGCTATTCGCCGAGCAACAAACACCGCTCTCGGCAATTATTAAACGTTTACCAATTGCCTTCAGACGTAACGAGATTTTTTCGTTATCATACACAAGGCTAAGTTGGCAACACAAATTGCGCTTCAAAACGAAGCGCGTCTGTGGTAGAAAGCGACAATAGGAAAGGGAAGGGAGCCAGGGCGTGTCAACCGTACTTGCTGTCATCATTGGTGCCGTTGTGGGCGCCGCGGGTTTTATCCCCGTGTTCAAGATGGCAACGCGTGCGCGCAAAATGCTGGCAACGAACAGCGTTGGTTCGCTGGGTCTGCTTGTTCTAAGCCTTCTTGTTTCTACTCTTGTCATGCTGGCAGCTATTGCTGTGTGCGCCAATTTTGCACGGGATGTGTTATTGCCTTTCGTTTTGGCCCTGGTGGTGGGCTTGAGCGCAACGGCAATCATATATGGTGTTAACTCGAATAGAAAAAAGCAGTAAGAGGAAGGGTTCTTTATGGAACTTACCGGCGATGCGTTAGCTGATATTGCTGAACCGATCGAGGAACTAAGCGGCTCATTCGCTTCCGTTCCCGTTATTGATTTCGGATTCTTCAGCATTACGCAGTATACGTTTTGGCTCATTATTATTATGGCGCTGGTGCTTATCGTGGTTCTTGCCGCTGCAAAGCGCGTAAAGCTCAAGCCCGAGGGCCGTTTTGTGGGCATGGTCGAATATGGCTACGATGCCGTTCGACGCAACATGGGCGAAGGTGCTATCGGCCACGGCTTTGAAAAGCACATGCCGTTTTTGGCTTCGCTGTTCTTCTTTATCCTGATCGCAAACGTTGTTGGCCTGATTCCCGGCGCTAAGACCCCCACGGGTTCTTTGAGCATTACTTGGGCATTGGCTATTGCTTCGTTTGTGTACTTCAATTACTGGGGCATTAAGGCCAAGGGCGGTCTGGGC
>CAKUDT010000265.1 GCA_934645125.1 uncultured Eggerthellaceae bacterium | reverse complement strand
GACTTATAAATGGTATAGGCGCGCTCCTGAAGACCGAACTGCGTCGTCAGCTCCGTCGGCGGCTGCCAGACGGGATGCCGCGTTTTCTTTGTCTCGGCGATAGACGGCTCGTCCAGCTGCAGATTCGTAAATCTGCCGACATTGGCCAGCGTGCCGTCGGAAAACGCGATCTCGATCGAGGAAAACGCGGAGCGCCCGCCGGTCAGATAGGCAAAAATACTGCCCAGCTCCTTTCGGAGATTATAGCTCTGGACGCTGTCACGCGGCGCGGACGGATTCTGCTTGAGCAGGGGCTGCAGATTCCGGTCGACAGAAAACATGACGGCCTGATCTTCCAGACTGACGGTCAGCGTCTGGAGATTCTGCCGGAGCAGCTCCGCTTCCCGCTGCAGTGAAGCGCCGGTCTTTTGGCGGACGGTTCTGGAAAGCAGACTGTTGGCCAGCAGCGTCAGCAGCCGAAGAACGCAGAAGACGATCGCGCAGATGCCGAGCGTCAGCTCCAGCTGCAGCGAAATACGGTGGGCGCTTTTTTTCATAAACCGGAACACTCCAAACAGAGAAATGGTAAAATCAACAAAAAACGATCCATACAGAGAACGAACTTCGTCATTCTGATGATATCATGAAACGGCGCAGAGTCAATGAAACAGAGTACAAATGTGCTAATCATCTTAAAATAATCCATTCCGTTTTGTGCAGACTGCACGTAGAATGGACTTATCACCAAAAAGGAGGAACCAAAAATGAAAAAAATTCTTGCATTATTCCTCGCTGTGATGCTGCTTGCAGGCATGGTCGCCTGTGCAGCCTCCGGCACAGAGCAGCCCGCGCAGACCCAGCCTGCCCAGACAGAGGCACCCGCAGAAACGACAGCCGCACAGCCCGCTTCCGCCGACGGCGAAAAGATCAAGCTGAAGGTCTTCCTGCTGTCTGAGGACACAAACCGTCTCACGCTGTACAACGACTACTATTCCAAGCGTATCGGCGAGGCGTTCCCGGATTATGAAGTCGAGTTCGAGCTGCCCGGCACATCCTTTGCAGAAAAGCTGAAGGTTTACAATTCCAGCGGCGAGCTGCCAGACATCTATTGGGGCACGAGCGATCTCACGATCCTCAGCGATAACGCGCTTGATCTTACGCCGTACATCACAGAGGATGGCTTTATGGGTCGCTACAAGACGGCTGGCGCCGTGATCCCATATACGGATGGCAAGATCTATGCGATCTCCTCCGGCACCGATGCCTATTTCTCCGCCGGTCTCTGGTACAACAAGGATATCTTCGAGGCCGAGGGAGTTGAGATCCCGCAGTCTTATGAAGAACTGGTCGAGCTCTGCAAGAAACTGTCCGCAGACGGTATCGTACCCATCGCGGCGTATGAATGGCCGTTCACCAACTGGATCTTCCAGGAGCTTGCGACCAACGACGGCCCGGAGGCCATGCAGAAGCTGATGGCCCATGAGACGGATTTCAATGATCCTGCCTTCGTGGAAGCCGCGAGAAAGATCCAGGAGCTCGTCGATATCGGCGCTGTCCCTGCCGATGTCGCGACGACGACCTATGAAGAAAACATCTCCATGTTCAATACCGGCAAAGCCGCCATGCTGTATCACCCGATCTGGTGCCTCGCCGGTGTGGACGAGAGCATCAATGTAGACTATATCTCCCTTGCAAGCTACGGACAGGATCTGTCGCTGCTCAACGGCTGGGGTCAGGCTGTCGGCGGCTTCATGGTCGCGAAGAACAGCGCCAATCCGGAAGCAGCCGTCAAGGTTGCCGAGTGGCTCTGTGAGCAGGACGCGGAATACTTCACCAGCATCGGCAACGCCGTCTCTCTGGACGTCGGCCAGCCGGAACCGGAGATGAGCCCGATCGTCAAGGCGTTCTACGACGCGTTCAACGCCGACGGCGTTACGGTTCTTCCGAACTTTGCCACGAACTATCTCAGTGCCGCCGGTCAGGCGGAGTTCTCCACGAACATGGGGAAGCTCCTGACCAAGCAGTGCACGCCGGAGGAATTCTGCGCAGCTATGAACGCAGTTTATAATCCGTAACAAACTCGGGAAACGCCCTGCATAGCACGCTATGCAGGGCGTTTTTGCAAAGCAGAACAGGATGGTCGTCTATGAAAAAAGCTTTGAGCAACAAAAAAATGATCCTGCTGTTTATTTTACCGGCGCTGACGGTGTTTCTCGTGTTTACGATCTACCCGCTGCTGCCGACGATCTATAACAGCTTTCATAACTACAACGGCATCAAGACCGGCGAGTTTGTCGGCCTGAAAAACTATATCCGAAACCTGAAGGACGCGTCGTTCAAGCTGTCCGTGAAAAACACGGCGACGGTGATGCTGACGCAGCTTCTGGTGTTCGGCCCGCTGTCCCTGCTGGCCGCGCTGGTGATCAACCGGCAGACGCCGTGGCTGCGGACGCTCTTTAAAATATGCAGCTTCATCCCGTCCGTCCTGAACGTGACGGTGATCTGCCTGATGTGGAAAATGGTCTTCCAGTCTGGCTGGGGGCTGGTCGACAGCGCGCTGAAGGCCCTCGGGCTGGAGCAGCTGATCCGCGTCTGGTTTTCAGACCCCAAAACGGCGATCTGGGTCATCACGATCGTCTATCTCTGGCAGTTTTTCGGCTTTAATATGATCCTTTTCTATTCCGGCATCAAGGCGATCCCGCAGTCCTGCCTGGAGGCTGCCTATCTGGACGGCGCAACGCCTGCGCAGCGGGACTGGTATGTTATTTTACCACTCATGAAGGAGACAATCAAGTTTGTTGTGATCCTCTGCACGACGGGCTGTATGGCGATGTTTGCGCAGGTGCAGGTCCTGACAAACGG
>CAKUDT010000264.1 GCA_934645125.1 uncultured Eggerthellaceae bacterium | reverse complement strand
CCCCGTTTTCCAGGGGAGCATTGAGGTTCAAAAAGGGAAGCTTGCGTTCGATGGGTACCGTTCGCGGGGCATCGCGGTTTGCGCCGCCACGCATCTTGGTAGATGCGTCAAAGGGCTAATTCAAGAAGTCCTCGATGATTTCCGCTTCCGCTTCTTCTTCGGTCAAACCCAGCGTCATGAGTTTCGTGATCTCTTCGCCAGCAATCTTGCCAATGGCTGCCTCGTGAATGAGCGTGGCGTCTTCGCAGGCGGCTTCGATGCCGGGAATTGCCTTCACTTTAGCGTTGCCCATGATAATGGCGTCGCACTGTACGTGGCCGTGGCAGGCGGTTTCGCCGATAACCAGCGGGTTGAACGTTTGCGTGGAGTTATCCTGAGCAACGGAGCGGCTGATAACCTGAACGTTGGAGCCTTCGCCCTTAAGTTCGATCTTCATGTTGGACACGGCAACTTGGTTGTCGTGGGTGAGCAGGCGTTCGGTCAAAATGAGCTTTGCGCCCGCACCGATCTCGGCGTTTGTGTCGCGCACCGTAGAGCTTACGCCGCGCACTTGCACCATTTCCATTTCGCAGAAGGAATTCTCTTCCAGATATACGTTGGTGGTGGGGTTCAGAATGCGCTCACCGGTGCCTTCGCCTTCGCCGTAATGCTTTTCAATGTACTTTACCCGTGAGTTTTTACCCAGGTAGAACGTGTGGATGCCATCGTGCTCGGAGCTTTTGTGGCTATCGTTGTGAATGCCGCAGCCGGCGATGATGGTCACGTCGCTGTCTTCGCCCACGTAAAACGTGTTATACACCACGTCTTTCAGGCCCGCTTGCGTGACGATAACAGGAATGAACACCGACTCGCCTTTGGTGCCCGGCTTGATTTTAATATCGATGCCGGGATGATCGGTTTTTGTCTCGATGTCAATGTAGGCAGAAGATGAGCGCGAGACCAGCTGCCCGTCTTTGCGGATGTTAAAGGCGCCTTTCGGCATGCCGTGAATGTTGGCGATTGATGCCAACAGGCTTTCATCAATGGGCGAAAGATCAACAGCCATTGAGTCCTCCTTATGGATGAGCGGGCGATTTGCGTGCCCGCGAAGGTTTCAAGGTAAATGCTGCTGCGCGCCAAGTTTCGCGCGCGCAACGTAAAGGCCGCGCTAGCAGGTGGTCGGAATCTCGGTCAGATGCAGCTCGGTGGGCTGGCTCAGCTGGCATTGAGGCGTTCCCTTTGCCACAAAGCCCAGCTTGGGAAGCAGCTCGTCGGGCGTGCCCGTTTCAAGCACTTTGCCGGCGCGCAGCAAGATGATCTCGTCTGCCAGCTGGATGATGCGTTCCTGATGCGAGATGATCACAATGGAGCGGCCGTCGCGCGCGGCGTGGATGTCGCGGAACGTTTCGGTCAGGCGATCGAAGCTCCACAGGTCAATGCCCGCTTCGGGCTCGTCGTAAATGGCAAGCTTGGGGTCGCGCGCCAAAATGGTGGCAATCTCAATGCGCTTCACTTCGCCGCCCGAAAGGCTCTTGTCAACCTCGCGGGTCAGGTAGTTTGCCGAGCACAGGCCAACTTTTGCCAGGTATTCGTTGCATGCCAGCATAGGAAGCTTTTTACCTGCGGCAATGTCAAGCAGCTTTTTCACTTTCATGCCTTTGAAGCGGGCGGGCTGCTGGAAACCGTAGCCAATGCCCGCTTGCGCGCGCTCGGTAATGCCCAGGTTGGTAATGTCTTGTCCGTTGAACAGGATTTGTCCCGAAGTGGGTTTCTCAATGCCCATGATCAGCTTTGCAAGGGTAGACTTACCGCCACCGTTGGGGCCGGTGATTACGGTGAAACGGTCGTCTTCGATGGTTAAAGATAAATCATCGATGATGCGTTTGGTCTCCTTTGCTCCTTCTGAAACGGGCACCTCGAATACGAGGTTCTTCAGTTCGAGCATAATTGTTTCTCCCTTTCTCAATTAATGTTTGACGCTGACAAGTTTAGCGCATTTGGCCGCCTGCCGCGCGTTTGTTGCTAAAGTGTTCTTGCGTTCGCGGTTTTGCGGGCGGCGTGGGCGGTGCTTGCGTGCGTCGCGTTCGGCGCTCGGCGGCAGCTGCGCGGTTGGGGTGCCGTGGCAGCACGTGTCGCGCGGCAGTGCGGGATGCCCTTGTCGCAATCCGAGGATGCCGCGGCAGCATGTGCCGCCCGCAAAACCGCCGTGGTGCCGTTAGAACAGCTCTATCGTGTTGAATTCCGTCTTCGCGTTTTCAATGATGGCGCGATTGCCAATGGTGCACATGCTTTCCTTGTTTGCCGCGGCTTCCAGCGTATCGGCAAAGGCGCGTACCGTTTCCGTCGTGCTTTCCAGCACTTCGCTGCGGCACTGCAGGCGGAAGTCAGCTGCGCGTCCCTGCAGGAACGCGTTGTTCTGGGCAACAATCATCGGACGCGGTTTCTGGGGGTTATCCAGCGCAGCCACGCTGCTAACCACGTAGCCGTCGAACTCGCGCGCAGAAGGCGTGAAGTTGCGCAGCCAATCGGCCGTGGCGCGGTAGCGTTCGAGCGTTTCATCGATACGTGGGTCGCGATACGAGTAGAACATGATGTCGTTTTTCGCAGGAACGCGCAGGCCACCGCCATATGCGCCGCCTTTTACGCGCACTTCGTTCCAGATGAAATCCAGCGAGCATGCATTTGCGACAATAAGCTGCGATCCGTGGTAGGGCAGCGCGCCGTCCAGCAGACGACGATCATGGCCGCAGGCGGTGTAGGTGACGTCTGCGGGAACAATGAACGCTTCTTTCTTGATGGTGGGGCGTGGTACTATCAAGGCGCGCTCCGGCTTATTGCCTGCGCCGGTGCTGGCAGGGGCGCCCAG
>CAKUDT010000263.1 GCA_934645125.1 uncultured Eggerthellaceae bacterium | reverse complement strand
CATCGATTTTCTCAACGTAGGCATCCAGCGCGGGCTTGCCATCCAGGTTGTAGTAAACGCCCTGATGGTTGATGGGAGTGTCGCAATGGAAGCCTACAAGCGACGTACCACATTCCTGGCACGGCGCCAAAACCACACCCGGCGTACCTTGCGCGCGGAAGTATTCGAGCCACTGGAAGCTTTGCGACAGATGATCCTTCGGCAATGTGGGAATATCGCCACCCACGGACACAATGCAGTCGTAACCCCTGTCGAAAATCTGGCCGAACGCATCGTCGAAGTGGTCATCGAACGTTTTGCCATGGTCGGTCACGTAATGGATCTCCATGGGCCACGGACCAATTTCGTCGAACGTGTCTTTCATCAGCTGCAAGTGATCTTCGGGGCAGCCAATGAAGAAATCGTATTGAATCTTTTGCGCAGCAGGGTCGGCCGCAATTGCGTCATCGTTCGCATACTGAAGCTCAATCAGAGCATGCATGCACGTCTCGGCCACATCGTACAAGCAGCGCCTGAAGAACTCAGCTGCCTGATTGTCATTCAAAAAACCGCCAAATTTCCTGGTCAAACGCGTTTTCACTTTTCCAGGAATGGGGGGCTTGCTAAACAGAAGCAATGCTTCTTTCTGTACTGCTTGCTCGGTCATACGACTTCCTTTCTATTGCGCTTGCGTGCTCGCGTCCGGCTCGACTTCCGTCCACGGCGCGCCCGCATACGAGCGCCCCTCTTCATACGAGAAGGTCAACGGCTCGTCCGATTTCCAAATAACGCAGTCGATATTATTATACGACCATGTGCCAATCATTTCCTCGCCTTCCGCGCGAGCGCACGAAGTAAGGCAGTTGATGTTGGACTCCCATATGCCGCCGAAATCCGGCGCGCCCGGCGTATATTCCGGATGCCACCAGCCATAATCGGCGCTCAACAGATCATCGCGCATCTTCGCCAGCTTCACTTGGAAGCGCGCCTGACCGTTATCGGTGCCCAGATACACACAATCACCTGCGGCAAAACCCAGCTTCCCGGCCGTAGCGGCGCTCATCTCCACCACAGGAACGCTCACTTGCTTGCGAAACGCCGCGTTGTTGAAGTACATGGACGCGTTATACGGCTGCTTGCGCGAACCGGTAACCAGCTTCAGGTGCGCACCCTTCGCAAGCGTGTCGCCCGTGCACAGAACAGCGGGCTCGCCCGGCAGGGGAAGTCGCTGCCCGCCCAGCGCAGCCAGCTCTTCGCTTGCAAGCTCTACCAGGCCTGTTGATGTGCCAAAGCCCAGGTAGCGGCCCGATTCGTCCACGCGCAAATGCTTGTAGTAATCAGGCTTGCGCGTGTAAATGCCCGTCTCGCAGTACTCTTCGTAGCTCATGCCCGCAGGCGCCAACGTGGTGCGCAGCGCATCCGCGAACGTCTCATCGGGCCAAAACTCCGCCTGCCCCAGGCGCAGGCCCAAAAGGCGGAAGAAGTCGTAATCGGTCTTGCGTTCGTAGTACGGCTCAACGGCAGCCGGACCGCCATACCCAATGTTCGCCACGCCACCGTGCGCCTGGAACGTGGGGCGTTCCATGGCCTGCGCGGCCGGCAACACGTAATCGGCAATCGATGCCGTAATGGACATGAAGTAATCCAGCACCACAATCAGGTCCAACGACATGAGCGCATTGAACACGCGATGCGTATCGCCGTACGTCAACAGCGGGTTCGTGGCCTCTACAATCAACGCACGCACCGGATACGGCTCACCGGTCTCCATGGCATGCAGCACGAAATCGGGGTGCGCCGCCGTAAGGTAACGCTCGGGAAGCACCTTGCCGTCAATGCGCTCGGTGAACTGGCGAATGAACTCGAAACCCGGGTAGCTTTGCAGCGGCGTGCCATCGGGACGCAGCGAGTTCAAGCTGCGTGCACGATGTTCGGGCGCCAGGTGGTCGGTCATTTCCAAATCAACTTCGGGCACGAAATCGCTCTTGTCCATAATCACGCACGAACCGGGCTTATCCAAGTTGCCGGTAATGGCGCGCAAGCAGCAAATCGCACGATGACAAGGGGAAACGTTGCGACCAACCTGGTCAATGCCGCGCCCGGAAACAAGGGCAGAAGCGCGCGCATTCGCAAACGTGCGCGCTGCGAAATAGATATCATCTTCGGAAACGCCGCAACGCGGTGCAGCAACCGCCGGCGGGAACGCCTTCACGTGCTGAGCCAGCTCATCGAAGCCATGGCACCACGTTTCAACGAACTCGTGGTCGTACAAATCTTCTTCGATTATCACGTTGAGCAGGCTCAACGCAAAAACAATATCGGTGCCGGGTAACACGGGAATCCAGCGTGCGGCAAGCGACGCCATGCGCGTATAGCACGGGTCAATGACCACGAGCGTTCCCATTTCTTCTTTCGAGTATTCGCGCAAGAACTGCCAAAACGATGAATTATCGGAATCTGCCGGGTTCGTACCCCAAATGAACAGGCATTCCGTAAGTCCGGGGATAATATCGGCTTCCACCGTCCAGCCAAACGTAATGACATCCATCCAAATGCGCGGGTTCCAGCAAATCTGCCCAATGCCCATGTTGTTCGGCGTGCCGAACAAGTTCAGGAAGCGATGCAGCGGCCAAAACGATGTATGCGGACCACCAATCATGGATGCAAGCGTTTCGGGGCCGTGCTTTTCCGCTAAATCTTGCAGGCGCGCTGCAATATCGTCGAGCGCTTCATCCCAGCTCACGCGCTGCCACGTGTTGCTACCGCGGTCGCCTACGCGCTTCAGGGGATAATTCACGCGATCGGGAGCATCGAGCGTTTGCAAGTTCATGCGCCAACGACGGCACCCCGCCAGCGTTTTTTCACTGTACGGATACCGCG
>CAKUDT010000262.1 GCA_934645125.1 uncultured Eggerthellaceae bacterium | reverse complement strand
AAGCTCAACACCGGCGTCAACAATCCGCGCAACTACTGGGTGCTCGAGCAGTTCGCGGACGCGGGCGCGGGTGCGGGCGCCACTTCGGGTGACGCTGGCGCGAATGTCCCGGAGGCACCGGGTGGCGCCGGCGCGAGCGGCCCGAGCGATGCCGGCGCGGCTGGCGATTCGGGCGCAGGTGCTGCCCCGGGTGATGCGGGTGCAGGGGTCGGCGGTGCGGGCGCGCCGGACGGTGCGGGTGCCGCAGCAACCACTTCGACTTGCAAAGTTGTTGTAACGGGCGGTACTACGTACGTTTCCGCTGGCGGCGATGGCATCGACAGCAATGGAAGCGTTGAAGTGAGCGGCGGCGTGCTCATGGTGGAAGGTCCCACGTCGAATGCCGACAGCTTCTTCGATTATGATTCTTCGGCAACTATCACGGGCGGCACGGTGCTCATGGTGGGTTCTACCGGTATGGCGCAAAACTTCTCGGGCGGCACGCAGGCGTTTGCGATGGCTTCTGCAAGCGGAAGCGCAGGTCAAACTGTTGTTTTGCTAGATGCGCAAGGAAATGCGGTTGCATCGTTTGCGGCAACGAAGAGCTTCCAGGTGGTTTTGGCAAGTGTGGACGGTGCAGCGGAAGGTGATACGCTCACGGTGAAAATCGGTAGCACGGAAACCGTGTTGACCGCATCGACCACGGCAACGACCAGCAGCTTCGGCGCAGGTGGTGGCGCAGGCATGGGCGGCGGCGACCGAGGTGGCGCTGGTGCCGCTGGCGGTGACGACCGCGGCGGCGCAGGTGCAGGCGCAGGCGGCGGTCGCGGCTGATTTGTTGACAAATTACCCCACCTTTTGTCAACAATTTGTGTTGCGGTTCGGGGCATCCACCAGCAAGGGCTCGTCTCACGATTCCGCTTGGATAACGCTTCCTCTTGCCTGAAGCCCACTCTGCTTATCCAAAGCGCCGCAGTTCGGTTCGACCCTTGCTGGCGGATGCCGTTGTTGCCAACCGATGCCTTAACTCGGATCGCTGCCCCGGCATTTAATCGCTTGGCAACCAAAACAGCTTCTTGTTGCTTACAATGTAATAGCGCTAAACAAGACCCCTGGTTGCGCCGGGGGTTTTCTTCGGGATGCTGGTCTTTTATTTGCGATATGCTTCGCGCTCCTTCGCCCTTATTCGGCTGGCAAATTGGCTGGCAAATGCCACGGCACGCTCTCGAAAGATTTGCCCGTTCGTTGGGCCGCGCGCGATTCCGGCGGCAAAAAGAGTATCCTGACAGGGGAAAGAAGCGAAAGGAAACAGCCATGCCTCACATGCTCCTGCATGACATTATCGGTCCCATTATGGTGGGTCCGTCAAGTTCCCATACCGCGGGCGCCCTTGCGATAAGCGCCATGGCGCGCAAGCTGGTGGGTTCCCAGCCGACGTCCGTTACGTTCAAGCTGTACGGTTCGTTCGCGCACACGTATTCGGGGCACGGCACCGACCGCGCGCTGGTGGCGGGAATGCTGGGGCTTTCTACCGATGACCTGCGCATTCGCGATTCCTTCGTCTTGGCACAAGAAGCGGGAATGGACGTGAATATTGTGCCGCTTCCCCAGGCGGAATACGATCATCCCAACACGGTGGATATCGAAGCGGTGGATGCGGCGGGCACCACGTACTGCTTCCGCGGCGTGTCGGTGGGCGGCGGCGCGGCGAAGCTTACGCACATCGATGGCATGCGCGTGGAAATCACGGGCAAGAACAACTCTTTGGTAGTGCATCAGCACGATGAGAAGGGCATTCTGGCGTTTATCACCACCACGCTGCTCACGGCAAACGTGAACATTGCCACGGCGAATCTGTATCGCACAAGCAAGGGCGGCCAGGCGTTTACCATCATCGAGACCGATGAGCCGCTTCCCGATTCGCTTGTTTCCATTCTTGAGGCGCATCCCGGCATCCACAGCGCAAAAGCCATTGCTGCAGTTGAAGCGGGCGGTCAGAAGGCGCTTGCGGGCACGAATGCTGCGCAGCAAGAGCAGGCGAACGATGCGTACCATCAGTATGATTTCAAAACGGGCGAAGACTTGCTGGCGCGCTGCGCCCAGTGGGATGCGCCCATGAGCACGGTGTATTTGCAGCGCAACAAGTACTTGTTGGAGCGCGATGGGCTGGCCGATGAGACGCTTGCGTACTTGCATCGTGTTATCAAGGTCATGCGTCAATCGGCACACGAGCCGTTGGAGAACCCACGTCCATCCATTGGCGGCTTGCTGGGCGGCGAGGCGCAGAAGATGCAGCAGCTCACGGCGGCGGGCGGTGGCGTGCTTATGGGCGCGCTTATGGAGAAGGCCACGCGTTATGCGCTGGCGGTTTTGGAGACGAATGCTTCCATGGGCTGCATTGTTGCCGCGCCCACGGCGGGCAGCGCGGGCGTGATTCCAGCGGTTCTTATGGCGGTGCAGGAAGAGCATGGCTTTTCCGATGACGAGATTGCGAGGGCGCTGGCGAATGCGGCGGCGGTGGGGCATTTGGTGGCGCGCAACGCCACGGTGTCGGGTGCCGAAGGCGGCTGCCAAGCGGAAATTGGCACGGCAAGCGCCATGGCGGCAAGTGCTGTGGTGGAGCTTTTGGGCGGCACGCCGCAGCAATGCCTGGCGGCGGCCAGCAACGCCATGACGTCGCTTATGGGCTTGGTGTGCGACCCCGTGGGCGGCCTGGTGGAGATTCCCTGCCAGAAGCGCAATGCCACGGCAGCAGTAAATTCACTGGTCAGTGTGCAGATTGCGCTGGCGGGAGTGACGAATCTAGTGAACTTCGACCAAACGGTAGAGGCCATGTTCCAGGTGGGGCGCTCGCTTCCGTTCGAGCTGCGCGAAAGCGGCC
>CAKUDT010000261.1 GCA_934645125.1 uncultured Eggerthellaceae bacterium | reverse complement strand
GTTACTGCCCAAAACCAGTTCAGCATCAAGGTCGAACACACGCACCAAATTGAGCAAAAAGCCCAGGATAACAATGTCGAACAGCATAAAACCCGTCATGGCAACGGTCGATATCACCACCGAGGCCGAGCCCTGCGCAAACGGAAGGTAGGTAATGCCGATCAGAAACAGCGCAATGGAAATGATATGCGCGGGCATGAGGTCCTGATGTTCGGGCGAGCGCAGATACACCACGTACAGGATCACGCCGGCAACGCAAAAGCCCAGGTTCGTCACGGGGTTTTCCACCGGGAAATCCAGCGCGTTGCCCAGCACCGCTGAACCCTGCATAAAACCGAAGCACAGCGAGAACACCACCAGTTGCAATGTAGTGCGGAAGAACGGGCCCGAAGCGGATTCCCAGCTTGACATGCCCTTTCCATGCAGCGTGGAATCGCGAAACGCCGTGGTCTGGATTGACGGCAGGAACAAAAGCATGGAAATAAGCGGCAGCGCAACAAACACCACAATGGGCAGCCCCGCGGTAAGGTGGCGCGTAAAATAGCAGATGATACCGCCCATCATGGCGGAAACCGCCAAATAGCTTACGGTGTAGTTTGTCTGAGTATCAGCATAGAAGCGAAACCACAGCAGCATGAACAGGCCTTCGCACAGTCCCATAACGCCAATAGAGATCTGATACGGTATGGGCGCATCAACGGCGCTGGTCAGCGCAAAAATCAAGCACCCTACAACGGCAACGCCAATACCCACCAGGCATATAGCGCGTAAATGGGCACCAACCCACGCATGATTACGGCTGAACAGAACGCCGAAAAACGCGAACGAGAAGCACAGCGATCCGTTCAGGATGATTTGCCCGATAAAACAGCACCAAGCATCAAGCTGGGGATTCATTGAAAGCTCGGGGAAATACAGAATCAGGAAATGCCAGCCCATCAAAAGGCCAAAGCCAAGCATGCGCAGCGGGATTGCCCCCGCCTTGTAGCGGCTCTGCGTGACGGCAGTGGCGCCGGCGGACGCAGCTTCGCCAGCGTCTTCGACACACGTAGATAGCGGCGAAGACACCTGCGGCTCTTTTGCCTGCTCCTTCACATGCGCGACCCTTGTGTCGCCATCGTGAACATCGCGCGCGTCGCGGTCGCCCCGGGTCTCGCGGGCCGGCTTCGGCGCCTTGGGTGCCTTCGGAGCCTTAGGCTCTTTCGGCGCAGACGGACACGACTCAATTTTTGGTTGAGCAAAATTGTTCAATTTTGGTATGGTTTCGTTCAACTCTGATTCGACCGTATCAGACTGCCTTAACGGCACCGAATCGGCCAATGTTTCATTCTTTTCGGCTTCGCCTTTTCCCCCGAATGTCAAGCCAGAAAGCAAGCGCATGTGCAACCCCCAGTAGCAACAGCAGCGAATTATCTCTTTTGCGTCTTTCTAGAATACCCCTTTCGGCGGTAAATCGTCAAGACGAATACTTTATCCCAGGTGAGCGGCTTGTTTATGGCTTCTAGTACTAGTGATTTTTTTCGTTCGGTATGAGCCTATTTGGGTAATTTCCTCGCTTTTCACCGAATGGGGTCTATTGCCAGCAGCCACTGTGGGAGCGTACCTTGGAATACAAGGCAGCTTGGCACACCGCGCGTTTCGAGAAGAGGCGAGCCGCGCAAAAGGATCGCTGCCAAAAGATGTGAGCCCACATGAAGACACAACAAAAAAAGTCAACATGCAACCAAGCCTAAGAGAGAAAGGGGAACATCGCAGGCGGCCATAAACGGAGGCGACACGACACGCCCCCGTTTACACATTCCACTAAGAGAGGGAGGAAAAATGTCAGGCGAAACTAAAACTGTTTACAAGTCCTTGGGCCTGTGCGGATTCGGTCTGGGATCGAACTCTGCGGCAGTTGATGTGAAGGACGGAAAGATCCTGCGCATTCGCCCCATGCACTACGGTGAGAAGTACAACATCGAAGACATGCGCCCTTGGAAGATCACCGCGCGCAACGGCGCCGTGCTTGAACCCAAGACGCATACCTGCCCCAGCCCGCTGCAGTACGGCTACAAGAAACGCGTTTATTCCAAGAACCGCGTTCCGTTCCCGCTGAAGCGCGTTGACTGGGATCCCGATGGCGATCGTCATCCCGAAACCCGTGGCGAATCCAAGTACGTTCGTATTTCCTGGGACGAAGCTACTGACATTTGCGCAAAAGAAATCATGCGCATTAAAGAGACCTACGGCATGGAAGCGCTGCTTTTGCAATGCGACGGCCATGGCGAATCCAAGATCTTGCACGCTGCTCATGGTTGTGAGCAGAAATTGCTGGACCTTTTGGGCGGCTACACCCTGCAAGCACGCCAGCCCGACTCCTGGGAAGGCTGGACCTGGGGCGCAAAGCATATGTGGGGCATGGAGCCCGTTGGCAAGCAGGGTCACGTTGAGAACCTGTTCAAGGACATCTGCGAAAACGGCGACTGCCTGATTATGTGGTCCGGCGACCCCGAAACCACACCGTGGGGCTGGGGCGGCATGATGCCCGGTGTTCTGGAGAGCTTCTTGACCGAAGCTGGCATTATGCAGATCTTCATTACCCCCGACCTGAACTACGCTGGCGCTGCTCACGCCGACAAGTGGATCCCCGTTCTGCCGAACACCGACGCCGCCATGCAGTGCGCTATCGCATACGTATGGATGACCGAGGGCCTGTTCGACCGCGACTGGGTTGTTGAGCGCTCCGTTGGCTTCGACTGGTTCGAGTACTACATTCTGGGCAAGGAAGACGGCATTCCGAAGACGCCGGCTTGGGCTGCTCCTATCTGCGGCGTTCCTGCTCGTCAGATCAAGGCGCTGGCTCGTTACTGGGCACAGCACGCCGTATCCATTGGTCACTGC
>CAKUDT010000260.1 GCA_934645125.1 uncultured Eggerthellaceae bacterium | reverse complement strand
CCTCAAATTGCCGAAAGATGACAAGACTTCCCGCTCTGACAGGAAAAGGCTAAGCTCGGACTGCACATCGCAGCAGAGCGCAAAAACCCGAGGCGCGCAAGGCACCTCGGGTTTTCAAATGCTCGAAATGTTGACAAAAGGTGGGGTAATTTGTCAACAAAACACGTTAAAGACCCTTCGCAATTTCATCGGCAGCGCGCAGGGCTTCAATGCCTTCTTTGTAATCGGCCTGAATAGCAGCGAGTTTCGTGGCTGCATCGGACGCATTTGCTCCCCCATCGAGCCGATACGCAGCATAAGCGCGCAACGTTTCTGCCAGATTCTTTGAGGCGCCTGCGTATTTCGCTTGCACTTCTTCAAGCCCCTCGGGAACGGTGAGCTTCTCAATCTCGGCCACCTGGGCGTCCACTTTATCAAGTGCCGCATAGACTGCGGCCGTATCCGCTGCCTCGGCGGCCTTCCTCATGTCTTCCATTTGCACGTCAATCGTGGAAAACGCCTGATGAACCGAAGTAATATACGTGCGCGCAGGCGTTGCGGACGATGCTGCCGAAGAACCCGCCTGCGAAGACGCGGGCATGCACCCCGTGGCAAGTACGCCCGTCAATGCAAGTCCGCAAATAACACATGTGCCTTTTCTCATATTCATAGCTGTATTGTCTCCTTTTAAACGTTTTGGTGCATTTTAGAACAACTCATGCGCTGTTCGAAGGCGCATCGCGGAATCATCACCAAAGCGTTTCCTTTACTGTGCGGGCGGCGAAGCAACGACGCACCAACCACCGCATGCTCGCAAGCGCAAAACGTCAATTGAGCAGCGAGCGCACACGGCACTTACCCGGCAACCGACACACCTTCGCCGTCATCATCACCGGGGTCATCGGCCACAGGTGCACCGCCTTCGTTATCCTGGCCGCTGGGCTCACCCGAACCAGAACCGCCTGAACCAGGCGTTGGCGTCGGATCGGTACCCGAGCCCGGGTCGGGCGTGGGCTCAACCGGATCGGTCTTTCCTGGATCGGGCTTAGTGGGATCAGTCGTACCCGGCTTTGTGGGATCGGTCGCACCCTTCTCGGGACCCTTCGAAATCACTACCACAACCACACCGTCTTCCGAGGATTGGCTGATCACCGACCCCGCTGGCACCGTATCGCTATACGCCTCGCGATACACCACCGCGTGCCCTGAAAGCAGGGCGCGCGCCTCTTCCTCGGTCATGCCCGTGGTGTCTTTTGGCTCGGGAAGCGAGCTGGTCAACGTAAGGTCAAGGTCGGCGTTCTTGAACTTCTTCGTATACGTGGGCGCCGCCACCTTGGGGAATTCCTGAACCGAGCGGCCCTCCATATAAGCGTTCATGAACGTGGCGAAGGCGCTGCAGACCGAAATTGAACTGGGGATTTGCGCTACATTCGAAGGGTCGCCCATCCAAAGAGCAACCGACATCTGGGGCGTAATGCCACAAAACCAACTGTCCTTGTAGTTCTCGGACGTGCCCGTTTTGCCAGCAACAACTTGCCCGCTGGAAAGCGCGGCATCGCGGCCCGTGCCCTCGTAGCTTTCGACCACCAGGCGCATAACGTCAATCGCAGCGCCGGCGATTTCCTGCTTGAGCACGCGCGTGCCTTGGGGATTCGTGTTGTCAATCACCAAGTTGCCCTTGTAATCGTAGGCCTCTTTGATGCAAACGGGCTCGTAATAGATGCCGCCACTTGCAATGGTAGCATACGCGCTGGCCATCTCAAGCGGAGTCACTGAACTCGTGCCCAGTGTGAGCGCCGGCACCGCCGAAAGCTGCGACGTAATACCCAGGCGATGCGCCAACTCCACCACTTTTTCGGGTCCGATTGCGCTGATTAAGCGCGCAAAACCTGTGTTCGACGACACGGCGAAGGCACGCGCAATTGAGCGATCACCGTAATTGATGCCGTAGATGTTCTCTACGCTCCAGTCCTTGATTTTCATACGCGATGTGCAACGGACGGTGGTTTCCGGGCTAATACCCTGCTCAAGCGCCGAAACCAGCGTGAACGTCTTGAACGACGAACCCGCCTGACGCGCGCCTTGCGTGGCCAAGTTATACTGGTTTTCGTTGTAATCCTTGCCGCCCACCAGCGCTTTTACGTAGCCGGTGCTTGGATCGATAGCCACCAACGCCACTGAAAACGCGTCGGAGACCTGGCTTTCCTTTGCGGCCGCAGCGGCTTCCGCGTATTCTTGAATCTCGGGATCAAGCGTGGTGTACACGGTCATGCCACCCTGGAAAATATCGGCGGTAGACAGGTCGTAGGAGTCGTAGAGCTGCTGGCGCACGTCACTGGCACAATACGGGTATTTCTCCATGCCTTGCTGGGAATTCCACGAGACCTCAAGCTCACTGGGTTGCGCCTTCGCCTCTTCGGCTTGCTCTTGCGTGATATAGTTGCATTCCGCCATACGATCAAGCACCACGTTGCGGCGGGCAAGCGCGTGATCAGGGTAATCGATGGGATTGTTGTACACGGGCGACTGCGGAATGCCCGCCAGAAGCGCGGCCTGAACCAGCGTAAGCTCGCTGGCCGATTTGGAGAAGTAGCGCTGCGAAGCGGCCTCGATGCCATTTGCGCCCTGCCCGTAATTGATGGTGTTAAAATACAGCAGCAGGATTTCGTCTTTCGTGAACAGGCCTTCCATCTTGAACGCAGCGTACGCTTCGCGCACCTTGCGTTTGATGGTCACATCGGTCATTTCATCAGCCAAAACCGTGTTGCGCACCAGCTGCTGGGTGATAGTGGACGCGCCCGAGAAACCCTTCCCCGTAAGGTTGCCCATCACAGCACGCACAATGCTTATGGGATCAACGCCGCCATGCGTGTAGAAGCGCTGGTCCTCCACGGCAATGGCACCTTGCTCAA
>CAKUDT010000259.1 GCA_934645125.1 uncultured Eggerthellaceae bacterium | reverse complement strand
GCTTATTGCTGAAGGCAAGCAGCCGCCTGTTGGCCAGCCGCTGTTGCTGGGCATCACGAAGGCTTCTTTGGCAACCGATTCGTGGGTATCTGCTGCATCGTTCCAGGAGACCACCAAGGTTTTGACCGACGCCGCTATGGAAGGCAAGACCGATAACCTGATGGGTCTGAAGGAAAACGTTGTTATGGGCAAGCCCATTCCTGCTGGTACGGGTCTGCTGCGCTACCGCAAGGCGGGTCTGACGTACAAGGGCGTTCCGGTGACCAAGGAAGAAGGAAACCAGCTGCCCGATTACGCACCGGCATTGCTCACGGAAATCGAAGAGCTGCTGCCTAAGCAGGAAGAGTGGTCCGTGGATGACGACGGCTACTTGGCACCGGGTTCGGGCCTGAGCAGCTTCTTGAACGGCTATGGCACGTATGGTCATCGCATTCAGCTTTCCGATGAAGATGCGCGCCTGTACATCTTCGATGACCTGGGAGTTTCCCAGCGTTGGGCTAACAAGTTCTCCGAGGCTGGCATTGAGACCGTTGCCGACTTGGTGGGCAAGACCGAAGACGATCTGCTGCGTATCGAGGGCATTGGTAGCAAGGCAATCGAAGAGCTGGAAGAGGGTTTGAAGGCCCACGACCTGATGTACGTCATTGAGAACGACTTGGCGGCATCGAAGGACGACATGAGTCAGCTGCTGGATATGGTCTTCTCGCCGGATGACACCATTTTGCTGGGTGGCGACACGTTGCCGTCCTACAACATGGATGACGAGGATATGCTGGGCGAGGCTCTGCCGCCGCGCACGTATCGTCGCAACCCCGAAGAGCTTGATGCTCTGCTGGGCGGCTTGAGCGGTCTGGGTTCTATGGGCTTTGACATCACCGATGAGGAGTCCGAGAACGCCAAGAACGACGAAGAGAATCAAGACGAAGAGTAAGCTTTCTGCTTGATGCTTCGGATTGGTTGCTCGCTTGAGGGTTATACCAGATAGCGAGCGTGATTTGAGCTGCATGGCTCAATCGATTGCATGTTATGCGGGGCGGTTGCCAGGAATGGCAGCCGCCCTGTTTTATGTGCGTGGTAAAGTTGGTGTCACGGAGACGTCTTAAAAGCGCCACGAAGCTGCAGTGAGGATACGCGCGTGAACGCGGCTTGGGCAAGCTATGGAGATGCGCTGCTGATGTATTCCCTTTGCGCACAAACGGCTTCTGCGCCTTTCTTGGTAAAATGACGGCAATGCGTTGCTGTAGGAAAGGAGCACCGTTGAGCGCCAGGAACGATTCGCAAAGAAAGCCGCTCCCTCGATTTCTCTTGCCGCTGTTCGTGATTTGTTTTTGCGTGTGCCTTGTTGTCGTGGGCGTGATTTGCTGGGGATACTTTCAGGGAAGCCGCATGTACAACAGCGTTGCCCAAAACGCATTGCCCAATTTAGACGCCTCCGATGATCAGGTTCTTGATACGCACGTTGATTGGGATGCCCTGCGCGAAGTCAATCCCGAAACAGTTGCATGGGTTTACGTGCCTGACACGGAGATAAATTACCCCATCGTCCAAGCGGAGAATAACGAAAAGTATCTCAAGACCGACTTCCAGGGCGAAGTGAATTGGGCAGTTTCCTATGGTGCTATTTTCCTGGATAGCAACTGCGCGGCAGATTTCAGTGACCGCAACAGCTTTTTCTACGGCCACAACATGAATAACGGCGCCATGTTTGCAGCGCTTGCGAATTTTGGCGATGACCAGGTGTTCAACAATCATCGCACTGTGTATCTGTTTACGCCCGAACGCAATTATCGTTTGGAATCTTTTGCGTTTTTACATGTGCCCTCCACTGACTCTTTGGTGCAATCCGATATGGAAAGCGACATCCATCAGCGCGCCTACCTGCAAACGCAAATGGATCGCAGCTTGGTGCATCCCAGCGAGGGCTTTCCGAATCCCGGGTCTATCGACCACGCTTACGTGCTGGTAACCTGCGACAACCTTCCGTCCGATGGCAGATACGTGCTCTACTGCCGCGAAGTTGAGTCGCGTTAGACTTCGCATTGTTGACAAATTACCCCACCTTTTGTCAACAATTTTGGTTTTTCCGACGGTTTGCCGCCGCGCGAATTCCATGTTGTTGAAAAAATGCCCTCTGATTCGAAGTTGATGCAGGTTGGAAGTAGGTGTGGGTCCAAAATAAGTGCAATTTTAGGGTTTGAGAGGACGTGGCGCAAACTGGCTCTTGTATAATCGCAGGTCAAAGCGTCGCTTGAAAACAATAGGCAATCTATCGCAATTTCGACCTACTTCCAACTGGCTATAACTTCGAATTTGACGTGGTTTTTTCAACAACCAGTGCTTTTAAGGGAATAATTTGCCCACGAGCAGCGTGTTTCGGTACAATAAGCGCAGTACAAATTAGCAAATCCGTTCATACTGTCTTATGAGCATTCTCTACGAAAAGGACGATTGCCGTGAACACTGAAGAGACCCAGAATTCCGCAATGACCACCTATGCCCAGGCGGGCGTTGATACTGCCGAAGGCGCGCGCGCCGTGCGTGCCATCAAAGAGACCGTGCATTCCACGTATCGCCCCGAGGTTGTGGGCGATATCGGTGGTTTTGGTGGCCTGTTCAGCGTTGCCACTGCTAAGAACATGGAAGATCCTCTGCTGGTTTCCGGCACCGACGGCGTTGGCACAAAGCTTCAGCTTGCTCGTCTTTTGAACAAGCACGACAGCGTGGGCATTGACCTTGTTGCCATGTGCGTGAACGACATTCTGGCAACGGGTGCTGAGCCGCTGTTCTTCCTGGACTACATTGCCGTGGGCAAGCTTCAGGCCGAAGCGGTTGCCGATGTTGTTGCCGGTATTGGCGAAGGTTGTCGTCGGGCAGGATGTGCCCTGATCGGCGGCGAGATGG
>CAKUDT010000258.1 GCA_934645125.1 uncultured Eggerthellaceae bacterium | reverse complement strand
GGCGCGGGCCTGTTCGGCAACTACGGGCAGTGCGCGTACGCCGCCGCGAAAGAAGGCATCCGCGGCATGTCGCGCGTAGCCGCCACCGAATGGGGTCCCGACGGCATTAACGTGAACGTCGTGTGCCCGCTGGCCTGGACCGCTGCGCTGGAAAACTTCAAACTGGCCTACCCCGAGGCATTCGAAGCAAACGTGAAGATGCCGCCCATGGGCCACTACGGCGACGTGGAGAAAGAAATCGGCCGCGTGTGCGTGCAGCTGGCAACTCCTGACTTCAAGTACATGTCCGGCGAGACCATCACGCTGGAAGGCGGCATGGGTCTGCGTCCGTAATGGCAACGACGCCGGGTCTGCCTGCCGCGACGCCGATGGGTCGTTGCAGCGCGCGACGGCGTTGTAGCTATTTCGGCGTCGCGCAGTAGCCGCAGTCGCGCTCTTACCCACATGCGAGACAGCGTTACCGCCATTTCACCGCTCGCGACGCCGGCAAAAAGCTTTTTCGAACAGTAGTTGTTGGGAAAACGGGTGCGAATTCAGGCAAATCGACGATATTCGGTGGTTGAAGAGTCCCAATCGGGGCTCTTCTTCTGCTTTATGAGCACCTTGCAAAACAATCATTTGCAAAAGCCCAGGTCAGACGGCTGCGAAAAAACCACCTTGCCGGCCCGGCTTTCACCCTACCGCTCCGACCACCGAATATCGTCGATTTGCCCGAGTTTGGGAATCGTTTTCCAACAAGCAGCAACAAAATCAACAGAAGAAAAGGCACGCAGCAGCCTCAAACCACCCAATGCACCGCCGTGCATCATAAAACCCCGCTGCAAACGCATGGGTTCGACTCGCAAATGTTGACAAAAGGTGGGGTAATTTGTCAACAAGCAGCGGCGCTACACAAGCTTGGCCTGGCGTTTTGCATGCCAGATATCGAAACGCGTATATACGTAGTGGTAAAACATCGCAATAAGCACCATCATGACGCCCAGCGTGACCCACATGCCAACCGAAAGCGCCGAGATACCAAACAAGCTGTGGAATAGCGTAGCGCCCAGAATCGTGCCACCCGCGCATACCACTAAAAGCCCAGCTCGAATGGGGGTAAACGGAATCGACAAGCGAATGATAAGCATGATGCCCGTCCATGCCGTAAGCAGCACCGCCAACGTGGAGATTTGCTCGTAATCCCAATTCGCAAACACATTGCCCACAACGTTCACGATAAGCACGCTGAACACCACCGTAATAGCGCCAGGTATAGCGCGCACGATAACGTTTTCCAGGAAATTGCCTTTAATGCGATCGCGATTCGGTTCAAGCGCCAGCACGAACGATGGCAGACCAATCGTCATGGCGCTCACCAGCGTCATCTGGATGGGCTGGAACGGATACTGCCAGGGCAAGAACACGAACAAAACCGCCATCGTTATCGAGAACAGCGTCTTGACCAGGAACAACGATGCAGAACGCTGCAAGTTGTTGATAGAGCGCCTGCCCTCCGCCACCACTTTAGGCATGCTGGCGAAGTCGTTGTCCACCAGCACCAGATGCGCCACATTGCGGGCGGCATCGGAACCCGCCGCCATGGCAACGCTGCAGTCGGCCTGTTTGAGTGCCAGCGTATCATTCACGCCGTCGCCCGTCATGGCAACAACGTGGCCCTCGCGCTGAAGAGCCTGCACGAACTGCTTTTTCTGCTCGGGCTTCACACGGCCGAACACGTGATATTTCTTCATGGCAGCCGCCACGTCTTCGTTGGTTTTCAGCGTAGTGGCGTCCACATAGGCATCGGCGTTCGGCACGCCCACCTTCGCCGCAATGCCGGAAACCGTGCGTGGGTCGTCGCCAGAAATCACGTTCACGGTAACACCCTGCTCCTTGAAGAACTGGATGGTCTGCGCCGCTGTGGAACGAATCTGATCATGGATGCAAATGAAAGCCAACGGCTCGGGGTCGCCCACCAGCGCGCCGTCTTCCGTGAAGCCCGAAACAGATGCAAGCACCAAAACGCGTGCGTCTTTCGCCAGCTCAGAAACGCGTTCTTCAATGAGCGCGTAACGTTGCCCCATGACAAACTGCCCCGCCCCCATAACGTATGCGGCGTCTTGGAAAGCCGCGCCCGACCATTTTTTGTCCGACGAAAACGGAATCGCGCGCACCAGCGGCAGCACCGCGCCCGTTTGCCCTTTGCAATACTCCATAATGCCGCGCGACGTTTCATTGGGGTCGTTCTCGGCGGCCATGAGCGACGCCAGCGCACTGGCAACTTCTTGCTCGCTGGCACCTGGCACCAGCTCAACCGCGCTTACTTCCATGGCGCCCGTGGTGATGGTGCCCGTTTTATCCAGGCATAGCGTGTCCACGCGAGCCAGCGTTTCAATGCAGTACAGCTGCTGGACCAGCACGTTTGACTTCGAAAGACGAATAACGGCAACCGCCATAACCGTTGACGTGAGCAGAATCAGGCCTTCGGGAATCATGCCGATCAGCGCGGCGACGGTGCTCAAAATGCAGTCGATCAAATCCACCGGACCGCTTGACAGATAATACTGGCTGCAGAACAGCGCCCCGCCCACAAACGGCAGCGCAATGGACACGTACTTCACAATCTTGTTCAGTGTATCCATGATTTCGGAATTGACCTTCTTGTGTTTTTTGGCCTCGGCGCTGATCTTGCTTGCATAGTTCTCGGCACCAACGTGGATCACGCGCGCCGTAACGCTGCCCGCGTTCACGAACGACCCGCTCATAAGCACATCCCCGGGCTTTTTGGGAACAAGGTCGCTTTCACCCGTAAGCAAGCTCTCGTTCATGTCGCATTCGCCCGCAATAATTTCGCAGTCCGCGGGAACCTGCATGCCACGTCCCAGGCAAATCACATCATCGCGAACCACCTGGTCAAGCTCGA
>CAKUDT010000257.1 GCA_934645125.1 uncultured Eggerthellaceae bacterium | reverse complement strand
GTCGAAAATCGAGCCCCAATGCGCCCAAATCGACGGTACGGGGCACCTCGGAGGCCCCAATAAAGCAGCTTGGGTCCCATTAATTCTCTTGCATCCAGCAAAAGCCCAGGTCACAAAGATGCGTCAGCAGCAGCCAATGCGGCAGCCCCTTCTCCACCTGCCCCGTACCGTCAATCTGCGCGTTTTGGAGCCGAAAAAACGACAACATGCCGCCGAAGACCCAAAATCACGCGTGCCAATGCTCAACACGTCGCCATCGAGCCCCAAACAGACGCATAAAACCCGACAAACTCCTATAGGACGCAAAAACGCCTTCTCCTGATCAAGCAAAAAAGGAGAAGGCGAAGGAATTGTTGACAAAAGGTGGGGTAATTTGTCAACAAGTCAGTTGATGATGGCGCGCATGAATTGGGATTCGTTCGCATTGAACACCGCAAGCTCTTCTTTCGTATCGAAACGGAGCACAATCGTGCCGAATGCCTGGTTTGCGGCACTGAATCCTTCCACAACGTCGCCTGGCTCAACCCAAAGCTGCTCGTTGACCACATGGGCCTCTTTGAAGCCGGGCGCATACCACATACCCGCAAAAACGCCGCCATGCGCACTGTGCAGAATGGACTCATGCCAATAACCGTCAATGACCGGATCATGTACGTCTTGCACGTCATCCCCCAGGGCAGCCTGAACAGAAGCTCGAATAAGATCAACACCACTGGCGTAACGCAGCAGCTCACACAAGCGATTCCCGCCACCGCGCGGCGAAACCTCCATGATATACGGCAGCCCGTCGGTTGCCACCCGCGTCTCAATGTTGTACACGCCCGTCCTTAATTCAAGCAGGTCAAAGAGCCGCTGAAGCTCCTCACGCAACTGCGCAAGGTATTCTTCGGGAATGGAGCTGGGCATTTCCGACCCCGCCGGCGTATACGGGTTAGCAGCATTCTTGTCGAATGGCTGCGTAGTAAAGGGAAGGCATACAATCTTTCCGTTGACAGAGAAGCAATCCGCACTGGAAGACGGATAGAGCTTTTCCAGGAACTGCTCGATAATGCACGAACCATCCTGGCTAAACGGCAAGGCGTACTCAACGGCCACTGCCAGCTCCGATGCGCAATCAACACGCGTGCAACCCTTGCTCCCCGCAGAATCGGTGGGCTTGACAATCACAGGGTACGGAAAATCATTCGCCCGCCCAAGAGCTTCGTCCGCCGAGCGAAACATAAAAAACTGCGGACAATTGAAACCGTGCTCCGCCAAAAACGCACGGAAAAGATCTTTCTTCTGAAGAATCTCAACCGAACGGAACGACCCCTGAAACGGCAAGCCAAGCTGCTCTGCCGTGTATGCCGCCGAAATCACGCCAGGGTCGGCTGCAAACGATGTAATGCCATCGACCTGCAGTTTTTCCGCCGCGGCACACACCGCTTCTTTATCCACGATGCTCACATTAACGTATTCATCGGAAAAGCTATGCGCAATGTTATCGGGAAGATAATCCATGGTGATAACGTAATGCCCCAGCTCATGCGCCGCTTGAATAACGGGGATGATAAACCGCGAACCCCCGAGAATCAGCAACCGTTTTTGCATGTGAAAAATGCCTCCTTATATCCGCTGAGCTCGACGCAAAGCTACGCGATATCGAAAACGAAGCCCACGGGGATGATGTTCGCGCAACGGAAGGCACGGCGAAGCTGATCAAGATCGTTGTAGCTCGAAGCGCCCGAAGCAACGCACAGCACCACGGCGCAAGACGCCTGAGCGTCGTAGAGCGCCTGAAAACCCGCCTCGATAGACGGGGCAACGATCATAGGGGCTTCAATCTCCTTGCCAAGCGCTTGCACGTTTTGCGCCAAAAGCGCTGCTTGCTCGCTTGCTCCCACGGGAATCAGGCAAACGGAAGTGGCTGCGGTCGCTGCATCGGACCCCGTCACAGACTCACCTGCCGCATCGGACCCAGCCGCGCAACCCGCAACACCCGACGCCCCAGCGGAACCCACACGGCCCGCAAGGGCAATCGACGCCGCCAGCACCGCGTTCGCGCAGTCGTCGTCGGTCACAGAGCCCAAATACGAAATACCCGTCTCGTACTCCAAGGAGCGCCAGCTGTAAATCAATTTGCGCTTCAAGCAAACCACCACAATCGCGGCAAACTCCAGCGCGAAAAGCGCCACCAGAACAGCCAACGCATTTTTCGCCGCGCTGGGGGTAGCATCCTTCGCGGAATCGGCAACAACAATCTGAGTTGCCGAATCGGGCAGCGACTCGTTGATAAGCGCCTGCGCCTTCAATGCGGCCACGTTCGCCAAACGAACGCACTCGGTAGGATTAGCTCCTTTTGCGGTGACCCTAATAGCATTTCCCGAGGTAGAAGCGCCCGTTGAAACTTTCACCTCATCCGTGGAACAATCAGCCACCACAGAAGACGCCAAGCTGTTAGCAGCTGCGATTGACGTTGACACAACAACCTTCGCCGTGGCCGAATACGACGCTGGCGTGAAAGCGGTTGCCGCGCCGAAGAAGCACAGCGCCACCACCAAAGGAACCGCGACAAGAAGCTTCAAGCGTTTCTTCGCCGTCATCAAAAGAGCTTTTCCGGTAATCATCTTACTTCCCACCTTTTTCTATATCCTCGCACTCGTCAAAGGCGAAACCGTTGCCACACAAACCCGAGCCGCACTTACGCACGCGAACGTTTCAACTGTCCACGCAGCCAGCGAAAACCCTCGGAGAAAAACGAAATATACGAGCACCGCAGTTCCCGCGCCACGTATAAAGGCCACTTCCAGTTATTGTACACGACCTGGGAAAGCATCTGCCCCCCGATAAGGCCAAACAAGCCCCATTCGAAGCACGAGGTGAACACCGCCGACAACGCAACGCCCATCACGGCAGCCACTAAATACGGCACCATATGGGGAATGC
>CAKUDT010000256.1 GCA_934645125.1 uncultured Eggerthellaceae bacterium | reverse complement strand
CCGGAAAATGGGGGTCTCCTTTTTCACAGAAAAGAGTTTCGAAGTGGCTGCGTGCGGAAGACGCACCCTAGAAACGCGTCCGAAAGCACGCCTGAAGATGCGCCCGAAGATGCGCCCGTCCGCAGCAAAATCTTCCGAGCAGCCTCCCCCTACGATGCGCTGGCTCACGGGAGAAGATTTGCTCCCACAACCCGCAGCAGCGACGACATGTTGCAGCAGCCCCAGCGTTCTACAGCAAAACCGAGCGAACCCAAGCAGCGTATTGTCCCGACCACATGCCTTCGAGCTGGTCAAACACCTGATTCCAATCAAACCGCCCGGGGAAGATAAGTTCCAAATAATTGCACGGAATGGCCTGGCTCACCGCACGCCCCGCCTTTATATCGGCACGACGCTTCTGCGCCGCCGTATACGTGCACGTGGGACAATTCGAAACCAGCAGCTCAGCGCCTGCCTGCGCCGCCTCGTCTTTAAGCAGGTAATCGATACGCTGCTCTTTAATGGCCGGATCCACCAGACTTACTGCACCGGCACCTCCGCAGCACAACGCATTCGCGCCATGATGCAGCATTTCAACCACTCGAATATCTTGCGCCTGAAGAAGCGTGCGAAGCGGGCCGCCGAAAACGCCTTCGCGATCGTGGCACGAATCAAACGGCGCAATACGCACTGCATCTGCGATTTCACCCGCGGTTTCACCCGCAGAAAGCGCGGCGCACGCGTCCGCGACTTCAGTCGCTTCAGGCTGCGCACCCGCGGTTTCGCCTGCGGAAGGCGCGGCGCACGCGTCCGCGACTTCAGTCGCATCGGGCTGCGCGCCCGCAGATTCGCCCGCGTGGGACAGCGCGTCCGCAGTCGCAACTTCACCCGCTTCCGCCGCGCCAGATGCCTCTCGTACTTCCGTCGCCGCTTGCGCAACAAGCTCACGCGCACGATTGACGCTCACGCGCACACCAGCATCCGCCAGAAGCTGCGGCAACGCGACCATCTCCAACGCAGCACCTTGCGCCGACGCGGCCGCCGCAAGCTCTTCCGCACAACCGGGACACACGCACACAACGCGATGGACTCCCGCCGCAACCATTCGTTCTACCAGGGATTTCTTATACGCATCCGCGCGATCGCCGTAACCCGCCGTCTTCAGCGGACTACCGCAGCACGCATCGGTAAACACCACGGGGCCCGCGTTTTCCTGCAACCAAGCAAACGCCTGACGCGTCAAATCGGGAGAATAGCTTGCCAACGGACAACCCGGGAAGAACAGCGTATCGGCACCCAGCGCGGGCGCATCCTCTATCGGGGGCAAATCCACGTACCAAATGCCGTACACCGCGCGATACGCCGAAAAGCAATGCCATTCCTTATCGACCTGCGTCATGGTGAAGCCACTGCCGTCAACCACGCCGCCCAGGGAGAACAGCTCGCGCAGCGCCGTGAACATGCCCCGCGCGTCAACGCTCGTGGGGCAGCCCAGCGTGCAGTAGCCGCACATGAAGCAGCGGCGCGCCGCGAAAACGGCCGCAGGATGCGCGGAAGCCACCGCAGCAACGTCTTCCGCATTCTCCACCAGGGAAAACAGCGATGCCAAGCTGCCTACTGTCATGCCCGCGAAGGCTTCGCTCGCCTTCCCTGCGCCATCTTCCCGCATGGGAAGCAACGCGCCCGAAGCATCGCGCTCCTCCAGCACGGCACAGCGACCCGTGCAGGCACCGCAGCCGATGCAAGCGCGAACCGCCTGGTCAATCACTTGTTTTGCCAATGAAAACGACATACGCCCACAAACCTATCGTGTTTTGCCCATGGGAACGGGACCGCATTCCGCGCGCATAGCGCAGTGATCGCAATCATCCACCACCGCTTTATCAACATCGTCCCAGGTAAGAGGCGCATACCCCAACGCTTCATAAAAGCCCACGGATTCACCGCGCGCCACCAGGCGCAACTCGCCGAAACGTTGCAGCGCATCGTCCATAAGCGCGCGCCCCACGCCATATCCGCGCCACGTGGACACCGTGACAACCGGATTCACATGCACCACGCCGTTCGCGCCGTGCGCCACGCGCAAAAAACCCACGATGCTGCCTGCCTCGCTCTGAGCAACGGTGATGTTTTCCATGGACGGCATGTTGTCCATGCCCTCCCACAAGGCATACGCGTTAATCGTATCCGTATCTTCCTCGCGCGCAGGACGCAACGTGAATAATTCAGCCATGAACAGGCCTTTCTCTATCTCTATCGTTATTCGCTTCGGGCGCAGCAAGCTGAAGAAGGGACCACCGCGCACCTTTGCCAAGTCAGCCTACATAATAGGCGGCACGTAAATCTTATTGCGCGAATCGGGGATGCTCTTCTTCGCCAGCTCCGTTAGACCCTTCACGATGGTGGGCATGGCGCTTACGGGCACGCCCATGAACATCATGTCTTCGCCCAGGTCAGTGGCGGCGCGACAACCGTAGCAGCCAAACGTGATGTTGGGCTGCTGCTCAAGCCAAGGGTACAAAACGGCCTCCACGCACATGGAGTTGTAGCCGCTCGCTTTGAAGTCGAAGCGATGGCCGGTGTAATACGCCATGGACATGCATAGCCACATCATGTGCTCGGGCGTGCCGGTGAACACCACAACCTCGGGCTCGCGCACCGTCTTGTTCAGCGGCGCCACGTATGTTGCGCGTTTGCTGTGCGCAGGCAGTGTGGGACGCTCACGCACCATCTGAGCTGCGGCTTCGGCATTTACCAGCTTATGAAACAGCACGTAAATCTCACCGGTAGCCAGCTTTTCGGGCACGCCGGTCATGCCGAAAATAGACGTACCATCGGGACAAGAATGCTTGAACGGCGGCATAAGAATCGAGGCACCGCGCCGCGCCGCCATCATTGCCTGGCAGAAACGCAGGTTTTCGGCGGGCATAGGGGCGTCGGGCAGAAGCTCGTCTT
>CAKUDT010000255.1 GCA_934645125.1 uncultured Eggerthellaceae bacterium | reverse complement strand
TAGGCAGCTCGCTTACGGGAATACCCTTCAGACCGAGCTTCTTTGCCTCCAGATGAACCGTAATGAAAATGCCGGTGAAGTACAAAAGCGCAGGAATCAGGGCCTTCGTTGCGACCTCGATGTACGGGATGCCCATGTACTCGGCCATCAGGAACGCGGCAGCGCCCATGATAGGGGGCATGATCTGGCCGCCCGTGGAAGACGCAGCCTCAACAGCGCCCGCGAACTCAGGCTTGTAGCCGGTCTTCTTCATCATGGGGATGGTTACCGAACCTGTGGTTACCGTGTTGCCAACCGAAGAACCGGAAACCATGCCGCATAAAGCGGAAGAAATAACCGCAACCTTCGCCGCACCGCCCGAAGACCAGCCGGCAACGCGGTTCGCGAACGAAATGAAGAACGCCGCAATGCCCGTGCGCTCCAGGAACGCGCCGAAGATGATGAACAGCACAATGTAGGTGTAGCACACGTTGATAGGCGTGCCAATAACGCCGCTTGTGGTGTAGAACAGCTTGAAGATAATCAAGCGAATGGTCAGGTACAAATCATGGCACTGATCATAGCGCCAGACCAGCGCGTAAATCAGCAAGCAGCCAACAACCACCAGAATCGGAACGCCAACGCTGCGGCGGCACAAATCGGCAACAACCAAAATGCCGACGATACCCAGCACGATATGTAGCGGTTCAATGCGGCTTGTCAGCATCAAGATATCGTACGCATTAAAAGCGAAATACAAGAAAGATCCCGCGCCTGCAAGCATGATAACAACATCGTACCAGGGCATATAGTTTACGCGCACGCGTCCGTTCTTGCGTGCAGGGTAAATCAGATAGCCAATGATAATGACACATGCCAAAAAGCGCGTCAGCTTCGTTTCGGGCAGCTCCGTTGAAAACAGCGTCATGCCAATGCAGTAAATGCTGAACAGCGCCATAATCGCCGAGATAACAGCCTTCGGAGCGCCTTCCCAAACACGCGTGTTCGACTCGCGGTCGTACTTGCGCATAACCGCTTCGACATCGGTCTCAACGTCAACCGATTCGATTTCCTGCGCGAGTTCTTCCTTGAGCGCTTCGGTCTCGGGGGATTTTTTACTCTTCTTGAAAACCACGGAAGCTTTCTCCTTTCGCTTGATGATAAAAGGGGATCTGCTGTTTCAAAAAATGCTCGACGCTCAAACTGCGCTGGTCAGCCAGGCGAACGGCTCGGGTGCGCAATCCAAACCCGCGCCCCAAACAAGCGCCTCGAATAGCGCAGCGGGAAGGCACTTCAACGATAGAGGGCTCAAGAGCGAAAATGCCCGAGAAGCGTATTTCAACAAAATGCCTGATAGAAGCATGAAATTCCCACACAAGGGAACGAGTATTTCTTGATACAACAGGTCGCGGCGGAACAAATCCCCGTCGCGACCCGTTTCTTGTGCGTTAAGCAGCGTTATGCCAATTCGCAGGAATTACGCAGCAGTAACGGTCTTGCCCTTCTCGGCATAGTACTTCGCAGCACCCGGATGATACGGAACGTTGGTGATGGAAGTCGCCTTCTCCAGGCTCATCTCGCCGAACTTGGCGTTGGAGCCGGCCAGGGTGTCCAAGTTCTCGAAGAGGTCAGCGGTGAACGCATAGATGGCGGACTCGGAAACGCTGTTGTCGGCAATGATGACTGCCTGAACAGAAACCGTGGTCACGTCCTCATCGATGCCCTTGTACGTACCAGCAGCAATAACGGACTTGCTGTAGTACGGAGAAGTCTTCATCAGAGAGTCAACATGCTCGCTGTCAAGAGCAACCAGGTAAGCCTGCTTGGAAGTGGACAGCTGCGTGATAGCCGTGGTGGGAGCGCCTGCTACGATGAAAGCGGCGTCAATCTGGCCATTCTGCAGGGAGTCAGCAGAATCCTGGAAGGATTGATAGGTGGGGTTGATGTCGGATTCGGTCATGCCGTAAGCGCCCAAAACATCAATCGCGTTGAAGTAAACGCCCGAACCAGCAGCACCAATGGAAACGTTCTTGCCCTTCAGGTCAGCAACGGTCTTGATGGTGGGGTCACAGGTAACAATCTGAACGGTCTCGTCGTACAGAGCACCAACAATGCTGAAGTCCTTAACAGCGGTGTCGAACAAGTTCTTGCCTTCATAAGCGTAAGACAGAACGTCGGACTGGCAGAAGCCCAGCTGAGCTTCCTTGTCTTCCAGGGCGATAACGTTTGCCTTAGAACCAGCACCAGACAGGCTGGTCACCTTGATTTTCTGGTTGTTGGTCACGTCCTGAGCAATGACGCCGCCAACAGCGTAGTACGTACCCGATTCGCCACCGGTCACGAAGTTCAAGGTAGAACCATCGCCCAATCCCGTGTAGGAACCGCTTGCGCCAGCAGATGCGCTGCCCGATGCAGACGCCGACGCGCTGGAGCTGGAGCTAGAGCAGCCAGCCAAGGCGACAACCATCAACGCTGCTGCCGCAACCGCAATGAGCTTCTTCTTCATGTGCTTCCTCCTTTTTTCCTTCATGGTGAATGCCGTCTCTTGGGCATTCAGCTTCTAAGGTGAAACCTGCGCATACGGCGCAAAGATTTCGCGAGTTTTCCTCACGCCGAATTATATGCGCAAACACTATGACGCGCTAAAGCGTTTTCGGTAAAGAAACCGAATGGTAACCTGTTAGGAGCCGTTTTAAGACATTTCGGCAACAAAAGGGTGCGAAAAGAAACACTTCCCTACGAAATGTGGCCCAAAAAGTCCTTCGTGCGCTCCGACTGCGGATGGTCGAAAACGTCTTCGGGCGTGCCCTGCTCAACAATAACGCCGCCGTCCATGAACACCACGCGGTCGGCAACATCGCGCGCGAAGCCCATTTCGTGAGTAACCACAATCATGGTCATGCCGTTTTTGGCCATTTCCTTCATAACGCCCAAAACATCGCGCACGAGCTCGGGAT
>CAKUDT010000254.1 GCA_934645125.1 uncultured Eggerthellaceae bacterium | reverse complement strand
ATCTTAGCCATTTCGCCCAGCGTATTGTTGTACCAGTTCGCCGTGTTCGGTGGGCAGTACTTTGCCGCCGCCGAATACGTAATGGAATAGCCGTAACCATCGGCCAGGCCTTTCACGTGGGCGTAAATAGCATCGGTCCAATTAAACCAAATGGAAGCGCCCCAGCCCCACGCGTTGTGAGGCAGGAAGCAGTGCGCGCCCTTGCCGCTTTCCGTGTTGGAAATGGCCGGTGACCAGCGCGGATCCACACCGTAATCCCACGCGGCCTGCGCAAAGTCGCAGCCGTGACCCGCCAGATTCGAACCCGCCAGATACGCATCAATACGCTGCGTCCACTCCTCCACGAACGCCTCTTCGCCCACGGAGAAGTCAACTTGCGCCACAGCGCTTTCGCCGCCATACGCGCGCTGTTTCGCCTGAACTTCCTGGATATGCACGCGCTCGGCTGCAAGACGCGCCTCTTCCTCTTCGCGGCGCTGCTGCTCAATGCGATCGGAAAGCGTTTTGAAATCGGCTGTTGCGTTCAACGGCGCTAAGTCGTTCAGTGCGGTGCGGCGGACAAACGCGTTCGCGAACACATCGGTGGTCGTTGCATTTGCGCTGTTCGCAGCAGCAGAAGCGCCAGATGCCGATGAAGCCGTGCCCGATGCGATAGAAGCGGTAGAGGAGGAATCCACGCCCAACATGCCCGTTGCAGCTTGAGCGCCTGCCTCGTTGGTATCGTCCTCGGAATCCGTTGAGCCCGATGAGGCACCCGCTTCTTGAGCGGCCGTGGCGGACTGCCCGACTTGGGCAGTGGCGTTTGAAGCACTCGGCGGCGTAATATCGCTGCTCACCGTGATGCGCGCCTTGAACGACCCCGAGGAACCCAGGCCCATTGAAACTTGATTCGGCGTGAGCATATTCGAAGAAGCGAACCCGATAACGGCAGCAAGCACGCACACGCACACGCCGCCGATAACCGCTTTCGCGGCAAAGCTCTTCTTCGCCTTCTTCACACTTTTTCTGCTGGCCATACAACCTTCTCTAAATCATCGGCACTGCCAATAAACGGTGCGTCTTTCACCCGCGCGGGAAGACGAAAATGCCTTGTGCGCAGCGAAAACCGTTCACGCGACCGCATGTTCAACTAATAAAACAAGCGAATATTGTAGCATCTGACGCAAAAAGAGCCTAATCGGGCGCCTTCGCATATGAAGGTTTCTTCACGTTTTGTTCGCTTTTCGCGCTTCTGGGTATGCGGGCGCTTCGGTGCGCCGCGCGCGGGTGCCGGCGCCCACCCCCTTCGCCATTAACTTCCCCTTCCCATTTATCGCTGTTTTGTAACGTATTCCCTTCTCAAGCGCTTGCGCCGTGGCTGTTCGCTATACTGTAATTTGAAAAAACTGCACGTAACACACTTCCGTTCCCGCGCATTTCACTTTTGCACGAAAACGAATATCCCGTAGAAGAGGTAGCATGATGCCTATCGTTGATGCGCATTGTCATATTTACCCGGAAAAGATTGCCGCCCGCGCGGTGCAATCTGTCGGCGATTTCTACTCTTTGGAGATGGACGGCGACGGCACCGCAGGTCGCCTGCTTGAATACATGAAGCAAGGCGGCATCACGCATGCCATTGTCCATTCCGTGGCCGTGAAGCCTCATAACGTGACCAGCATCAACAACTTCATCATCGAACAATGCCAGCAGCACCCCGAGTTCATTGGATTCATGACCATGCACCCCGATTTTGACGATCCCGAAGCCGAAATCGAACGCTGCCTGGCCGCAGGGCTGCACGGCATGAAAATCCACCCCGACACTCAATATGTAAACGCCGATGATCCGCGCATGATGCGCATTTATGAGATGATCGAAGGTCGCGCATGTCTGATTCTGCACGCGGGCGATTATCGCTACGATTATTCGCACCCGCGCCGCATCAAGAACATTTGCCACACGTTTCCCCAGCTGAAAGTGAACGCAGCGCATTTCGGTGGCTGGAGCGTGCCCGATATGGCGGTGGAATACATGAAGGATGAGAGCTGCTTCATGGACTGCTCCAGCTCATTTGCGTTCGTGGGTGCCCAGCGCGCGAAGGAGCTCATCCGCATCTACGGCGCCGATCGCATTCTGTTCGGCAGCGACTTCCCCATGTGGGAACCCACCTCTGAGCTGGCATTTTTGCGCAGCCTTGACCTGACCGACGACGAGATGGAAAAAATCCTGTGGAAGAACGCCGAGCGCTTCTTGGGATTTTCCGTAGCGTAACAGAGCACCGCGCATTCGCATCACAGAACACCAGGAAGGAGTCCTGCCATGATAATGGGTCTATCGCGTGAAAACTTTATCGGCCTTGCCGTGTTGACCTGCGGTTCTTTTGTCACGCTGCTCAATCAAACGCTTATCACCCCTGCGCTTTCCACCATCATGGTGGAATTCTCCATTGATACGGCAACAGTGCAGTGGCTTGTGAACGGCTTCACCATCGTGAACGCCATTATGGTACCTATTGTGGCGCACCTTATTGATAACTACAGCACGCGCACGCTGTTCACCTGTGCCATGGTCGCTTTCCTTGCAGGATCGCTTTTCGCCGCATGGGGCCCGTCTTTCCAGCTATTGCTGGTTGGCCGTATGTTGCAAGCCGTGGGCGCGGGCATGCTTATGCCCATGTGCCTAACCGAGCTCATGACATCGTGTCCCGTGGAGCATCGCGGACAGGCGATGGGAATATTCGGCCTGGTCAACGCCGTGGCACCTGCTGCTGGCCCGACGCTTTCCGGTCTTGTTATCGACTCGTTTAACTGGCATGTTCTGTTCTATATCGTCTCGGGACTTTCCGCAGCGGGCATCATTGCGGGCCTGATTGCGCTCAAAAATGGCGATGGCGGCAAACGCGAACGCAAAAGCCGCATGGACAAGCTTTCCGTTATCTCTTCTTCGCTGGGCCTGGGTTCGCTGCTGTACGGCTTCAGCA
>CAKUDT010000253.1 GCA_934645125.1 uncultured Eggerthellaceae bacterium | reverse complement strand
CCTGTTGCCTATCACCCGTAAATACAAACTTGCGCGCACAAGTGCCTTGCGCAGAGGAAACTGCCGTCCACACTGTTCCAACGGGCTTCCCTGGTTCTTCCCCGCCAGGCCCTGCAATACCCGTGACCGAAACAACAATGCTGCAAGCAAGTGCTTCTCGGGCACCTTCAGCCATCTCGCGGGCGGTCCATTCATTGACAGCGCCTTCTTCGTTAAGTCGCGGCTCTTCAACGCCAAGAACACGCGCCTTCACCGAAAACGCATAGCTTGCCACGCCCCCGAAAAACGTGTCGCTGCTCCCAGGAACTGCTGTCAAAGCCGCAGAAATCATGCCACCTGTAAGTGATTCAGCGCTTCCCAGGGAAAGCCCTTTCTCGCGCGCTTTTGATAACGTATCGCTCGCCATCTGGTACAAAGCCGATTCATCAATCGTTGGCAAATCGATATCGTCGTCCGAAAGCACAAGCTCACGCCACGTGCCAGCATCTTCGTCACCGGTATTTTCTTGCGGGTCGTCATTGAAAGCGCTCTTGCTCTTCATAAAATAGTCAATCATGGAAAGGATGGTTAGAACCAGAGAGACAACAAGGACAATCCACGCAAGCACAAAAATAGGCTTAGCGAATTGCTCACCTAAAACAGCAGGCAGGGCATCGATTAGAATAAATAGAACAATAGCGATCATCTGCGTTACGGTTTTAGCCTTGCCATACCACGAGGCAGCAATGACCAGTCCTTTTGCTGCCGCCATCATGCGAAGGCCCGAAACCAAAAACTCGCGGAACAGCACAATCAAAGGAACCCATGCCGGAAGTTGACCCGTTTGCACCATTACCAAAAATACCGCAATGACCAGCAGTTTATCCGCTAGGGGGTCCATAAACTTACCGAACGTTGTCACCTCGTTGCGGCTCCGCGCCAAATAGCCATCCAGAAAGTCGGAAAAGGAGAGCAGCAAAAACAGCACCGCGCAGACCCAGGGCTTAATCGATGCAGCAAGCAGAGCGTTGCCAAAAAGACCGTCCCAAGGCGCAAGCATTGCCAACACCAGGAATGGTACACCGATAATACGAATGACCGTTACGGTGTTCGCCGGCGTCCATGTAGTAGCAGCGGCGGATTTACCCATTGACCTGCTCCCCCTCCATCTCGTAGAGAAGCGTGTCAGTGATGGAGACGGAAACAATCGAGCCAATCTCGGCGCCTTCAATATACACAACGCCATCTACTTCGGGCGCTTGGCACATTGCGCGACCGAAAAGCTGCCCGTCTTCTTCAACGCCTTCAACAAGCATATCCATGGTTTCGCCACAGCGTTGCGCAACGCGCGGAATACATACCGCATCCGCTAAATCGCGTAAACGCTGAGCGCGATCGGCTTTCTCGTCTTCATCGATCTGATCGGGCAATTCTGCTGCGCGCGTGCCATCTTCGCGTGAATACGCAAATACACCCACGTAATCGAAATAGCCCTCGTCAACAAAATCGCACAATGATTCGAATTGATCCTCCGTCTCACCCGGGAAGCCCGCAATGAGCGTTGTTCGCAACGTGATATCAGGAATGACGCTTTTAATGCGTTCAACCAGATGCGCAAACTGCTTTGCATCGCCCTTTCTGTTCATTGCACGCAATAGCTCAGGATCAACGTGTTGAAGCGGAATATCCAAATACGAACAAATATTATCATTGCGCGCTATAACGTCTAAAAGCTCATCGGTAATGCCTTCGGGCTGCAAATACATCACGCGAAACCACGTATCAGGATGCTGAACAGCCAATTCGTTCATGAGCCAGGCAAGGGTTTTCGGTTCGTCAAAATCATTGCCCCAGCGACCCGTGTCCTGCGCGATAAGAACGATTTCCTTTGCGCCACGCGCTTTTGCCGTTTCAACATCATTGCGAATCTGATCGAAGGTAAACGAATGATATCTGCCACGAATGTAAGGAATGGTGCAATACGAGCAGAAGCGATCGCAACCATCTGAAATTTTCACATATTGGCTTACTGAAGGGCAAAGCCCCTCTTCGTCGCTACAATCGCTGGCGCAAAGGCCAGAAGGCACCCCAATCAGAGTCCGCAGAAGCTCAACGATGTTCTTTTCTTCAGCGCAGGGCAAGAAAGCATCGGCTTCTGTAAGTTCGCCTTCAAGGTCCGCCCCATAGCGCGCCGGCATGCAGCCAGCCACAATCAACTTTGCAGAACCCTTTTCCAGCGCAGGAAGTCCTGCCAACTCAAAAATGGAATCAAGGCTTTCCTCTGTTGCACTTTGGATGAACGTGCAGGTGTTGACAACAATCGCTTGTGCGCACTCGGGGTCATCGACAATTGAGTAACCCGCGTCCAAAACGCGCTCTTTCATGTTGTTGGTGTCAACTTCGTTTTTCGCGCATCCAAGTGTTACGAATGCGACAGCGGAATTGCAGTTGTTGTTCATCCTTGAGCCCTTTTACCTGTATTGAATCATACATTTCTTCACCTGCAAAGATAAACCTTGCAGGTAAAAGAGAGAAACGATTATCGATAATTCGTGTATTGTAGCGGTTGACCGTAGTCCTGCGTCTTCAGGAACGCGATAACTTCCTGCAATGCGTCTCGAGAAGCGGAAGAAACGCGCAGTTTATCGCCTTCAATTTGGACTTTTACCTTGATTTTCGTGCCTTTAATGTCCTTGTTGATCTTACCGGCCGTTTCTTTGTCGATGCCCTCGACAATCTGACCAACAATGCGCACGCTTTGTCCGGTTGCAGCAATGGGTTTCCCCCACTTCAGCGCAGTAAGTTCAATTCCGCGCTTGATGATCTTCGTATTAACGATGTCGATTACCTGCTTTGCAACGAAATCGGCGGGTGCAGCCACCGTAAGCGTTTTCGCGGTTTTATCCAAATCGATAGTGGCGCCCGAGTCCTTCAGGTCGTAACGCTGAACGAGTTCGCGCTTGGCCTGCTGGAATGCGTTATCCACTTC
>CAKUDT010000252.1 GCA_934645125.1 uncultured Eggerthellaceae bacterium | reverse complement strand
AGGAATCGAACACAACGGCAATAGAGCCACACTGCCCCGGAGGGCTCACCTGAATGCGATCGTTCAACGCATTCTTAGCGTATTCCTTACATGCATCGAAAAGCGATTGAGCCGCGCTTTTCGTCTGACTCATGAGCGGATCCAGCTCTTCGCGCGCTTTCTGATACTCGCTTGCCGCCTGAGCAACGCGAAGATAGTGATACTCGAACCCCGTTTTGACTGAACTCGTGGCAGACGCAACGTTTCCCAAACTTTCAGGAACAAAGCCGCAATCAGGGCAAACTTCAAATCCATCAGCATTTGTCTCAAGCTCTTGAATCGACCCCAAACGGGTATATCCCGCCGCGCACGAGCACTCTTTTCCGCCATGCATGACAAGCGCATCGCCACCTGCCGTTATCGGAAAAAGCACTGCTCCGTACAAATCGCACTGCCTCATTTGCTTCATATTCTTGGGAAGCGCAGGGAAATACGCGTCAAAGCTGCTTTCTGTTTCATGGACGTATCCCTTATCCAATTCTTGGCATGCGTACCGATAGAAAACGCGACGCACCGCAGATTGCGACTGGTCAGACGCACTTTGCGAAGCTGACCGTTCGTTATCCAGTCTCTCGCGGTAATGGGCACGCGCTCGCTCAAGAGCAACTGAAAACGACCACGTATCAACCGAGGCATAATACGGATTCGCTGCACTAGTCATCCCCGCCAAGGAAGAGGCGCGCTCACGCATGCAATACGCGCTCGCATCACCGCCGCCGCAATCCGCTTCGAAACCGCGACGTTTCGCCTCAAGGGCCTCTTGAGCAGCGGTTTCCGCTTCTTCAGATGCTTGCTTGATTTGCTCGCTCTCGCCCTCTACCTGGTCGAAGAGCGCTTCTGTGGCAGCTGCATCGTCGGCAATTTCGATGTCTTCCCCTTGCAACGGAAGACACACCGCAACGGCATGATAATCAAAAGTACCCTGTACGCTATTCGAGCGCGCCACCGCGGCGGCACGTGCGGCGGCAATGAACGGCAGCGCACGCTGGTATGCTTGCAGACCTGTTTTTGCCGTTTTCGAAAACGAGCTCTTAGCCTGGGCAAACGTCTTTCCCGCTTCAACGAATCCCGAAGAAAGCGGTGCGGTAAACGGCGTGCAGAGGCATGCAACACCCACGCCCGCCGACACCGATGACGCCAACGACAAGGAGAGCAAAACGGCGTCGCACACCTGAGCAGCAACCATAAATTCCGCCACCTCGGTCTGCGCAGCAAGCGCTGCGGCATCCGCTGTGTCCTGTATCGCAGCTGAAGCCGAGTTAATGCGATACACTTGAACGGAAGAAAGGATCAAAGACAAGCACAGCAAAAGGGAAACCGTCATGCCCAACGTGGTAAATCCCTGGTCATCCCTGAATAAATCCCTACTCATGAGTCCATTCCCCAATCCATGCCGCAGCGCCTTCCGAAAGCGCGCTTTCACTTGCCCACGTTGGCTGAACGGTATATTCTTCGCGCACGGAGATTGTCAGAAACCCCTGGTCATCAACAAGATTGAGAAGCACAGCACCTGCATCAATCAGCGGAAGCGGCTTGATTTTGTTCGTGATTTCCACTGCAGTTTGCCCCGAAACCTCGCTTCCCTCCAAGGAAACATCCCACGAGCAGGCACTTCCGTGTTCGTGGAAAAGACTCTGTTGGGGAATAGCGCCCAGCCGACGCACCACGTAGCTCTCGCAAAGCTCCGCTTGATCGGCGCTCAACGTTGCCAGAACGCGGCACCCTTCTGCAGCAGCACCTCGCATGACCATGCGATCGTACAAAATAATGCCCGGCTGGATAAGGAGCAGAACGGCGATAAGCATCACGGGCAAGATGAATGCCGCTTCAACTGTTGCTTGACCTGCGCAATCTTTAAATTTCTTAAACACGCCGCATTTAGCGCACCTACCGCACGCCGCCTTCGCATGCCACCTTTGTCCCGTGTCCATACGCCGCCCCTCCTCTCAAAACGTGAAAATATCCAAAGCCGCGCCCAAAAAATCGCCGCCCACGTGATGCGATGCGCTAAAAACCGCATGATTCGCAACCGTTCCATCTGCAAAAAGATGCATAAGTGCGCCTAAACCAACCACAACCGCCAAGAGCGCAGCAAGCACCACAACGTACTCCACCGTGCTTTGCCCCGTGCGCTCGCTCGCTTTCCGTACGAAAAACATTTCTACAGACCATTCACTCCCGTGGCAATAGCGGTCCAAAGCTCTTCGATTTTTGGTTTGAACAGGGATATTGCCGCAATCGCAATAACCGCAAGCACACCTACGAGAATCGCGTACTCAGTGGTGCCCTGACCTTTGGCTTCCGCTATTTTTCCGCGCGCAAAACCCCATGCCTTCAGACACATGCAATCAAACTTATTCATTGTTACCCCTTTCTATACGCCCATCATTTCCAACAAAATGGGCCCCATAACTAAAATCAGCATCGCCGGCAAAATAAGAATTCCCGTAGGCACCATCATCTTGACCGGCGCTTTTGCAATGGCTTGCTGACAATCGGCGCGATACTGATTGCGTGCTTCAGCCGATAGCGCCTCCAAATTCTCGGCGAGCGCTGTTCCTAAACGAAGCGAGCGGATCATGGACTCAACCGCTTGCTCAAATAAAGGCGAATCGTACGATCTCCCCAGTTCACGCAGTGCTTCCTCGCGCGTTGAAAGCGACATCTCCCAACGTCGTTGAGCGTTAAGGCATTCCTGAGCGAAATCAGTGGTGAACCTTGTCGTGTAAAGCGCAAAACTTCGGTCGAATGACAAACCGCTTTGCAACCCCAGCGACACCATGGCAAGCATCTGGGGAAGCTCGCGCTCCATGGCATCTTTTCGCTGCTGAACATGGGAAGATGCCACTCGAAACGGCAGCTGCGATGCAAGGATTGCCCCCAGCAGACAAAGCACCAGAAATCCAACGGCAGGCAAGCCCAGAGCATATCCAAC
>CAKUDT010000251.1 GCA_934645125.1 uncultured Eggerthellaceae bacterium | reverse complement strand
TCGCATGCGGTAGGCACAACGGAAGGCGGCATGCCGGGAAAGAACCCCGCCGATGGGCTGAAAGTGCGTTTCAACGTAATGGCGGCGGCAACGGCGGCTATTTTCGGCGCATTAGGTATCAAGCTTTTCAGTATGCAGGTGCTTGATTCTTCTTCGTATAAAAGCGCTGCCGATGATAACCGCTATGCTACGGTTTCAACACCGGCTCCGCGTGGCTTCATTTGCGATAGAAGCGGCATTCCTTTAGTGAAGAATCGTTCGTCGCTGACCGTTTTGGCTGATGCTGATGTGGCCGATGACCAGGACGTTCTCGGACGCCTTTCCGTGGTGCTGGGCATTCCCCGCAATGTGGTGCGCATGCGTATTCAAGATTCCACGTCGGGCGCGCAAAGCAAGCGCACGGTGGCAAGCGATGTACGTTTGCGCGACGTTGCGTTCATCCGTGAACACTCCGATGCGTTCCCGGGCGTTACCGTGGAAACGCGCTCGGTGCGCGATTATCCGTATGGCGCGTTGGCTGCCCATGCGCTGGGCTACACGGGCAGCGTGGGGGAGTCCGATTTGTCGGGCGTTTCCCAGGGACGTGACTTGCAACTAGGCGATGACGTGGGAAAAAGCGGCGTAGAATCCGCCTATGACGATTTGCTGGCAGGCGATCACGGTCAGCGCGTTGTGGTGGCGGATGCCGATGGCAACGTGCGCTCGGTAAAAAGCGAAACGCAACCCGTGCGCGGCTCAAGCGTGTATACCACGATTTGCGGCCCTGCGCAGTACGTGGCGGAACGCGCGCTGGCGGACCTTATTGCCCCCGAAGACGGCACCATTGGCACCGGTAAAGGTGTTGCCGGCTGCGTGGTGGCCATGAATGTCAAGGACGGCAGCATTGCGGTGCTGGCGAATTTCCCTACGTTTTCGCCAGCGAACTTCGTAGGCGGCATTTCCCAGAGCATTTGGGATATGTATAACACATCCGAATCGCAGTATCCGCTGCTCAACCGCGCAATTGCAGGCACGTATCCGGCGGCTTCCACCATGAAAGCGTTCTCGGGGCTTGCCGGCTTGAAGTATGGTTTTGCCACCGAGGAATCCACGTGGGAGTGCGGCGGCTCGTGGGATGGCTTCAATTCGGGCGATGTTCAGAAATGTTGGTTGCGCACGGGACACGGCACAGAAACGTTCCATGATTCCATTGTGGATTCGTGCGACATTACGTTCTACGAGATTGCGAAAGATTTCTGGGATGCGGGGCAAGCGGGAAAGATTTCCGAGACCGCTTTGCAAGACGAAATCAAGCGGTACCATTTTGGCTCGACCAGCGGCATTGACATCACGGGCGAAGCGGCAGGGCGTATCCCCACGCCCGAGTGGAAGAAGGATTTTTTCAAGGACACGCCTGAAGAGGCCTCGTGGCGTGGCGGCGACATGACGAACATGGCTATTGGTCAGGGATACGTGCTGGTCACGCCGTTGCAGATTGCCGTTGCGTATGGTGCTGTTGCAACGGGAAAAATCATGCAGCCGCATTTGCTGCAGGACATTCGCAACGAACAGGGCGATATCGTGGTTACGCATAAAGCGCAAGAGGTGGACGAGCCTGTTGTTGACGCGAAGAATCTTAAGCTGATGCGCGAAGCGCTGCACGGCGTGGTGAACGAAAATTCGGACATGTACGAACGTTTCGCGCAATACGGCATTGATGCGGCGGGCAAAACGGGTACGGCTGAAGTTGCCGGCAAAGATGATTACGCGGTGTTCGTGTGCTACGCGCCTTACGATGATCCGAAATACGTGGTGTCCGTGCTTATCGAGCAAGGCGGCGGCGGTTCGGCTGTTGCTTCTCCAGTGGGTGCGGAAGTGATGAACGCCCTTTTGCAAGCCGATGCGGGAGAACTCAGCTCGGCCGATATGGGCTACATCAACGGCTCAACGGGCAAATACGTTGAGCGCGAACTGACAAATGAGGGGAGGACCGACTAATGGCGTATCTTTCTCCGCAGATTGGTCCTTTGAGCGCTTCCCAGCCAGGGCAAGCGCGTAATAAAAGCAAGCTTCCCGGTTTTTTAGGGCGTTTGAACTGGCCTTTTTTGTTCAACGTGGCGCTTTTGGTGGCGCTTGGCTTAGTGGTGGTCTATTCTGCAGTTTCCCATGATGCGGAAACGTATAGTTTCTCGCGCCAGGCCGTTACCGTTGCCTTAGGCATTATCGTCATGCTTATTGTGTGGCATTTCGATTATCGGCGCCTTGAGCACATGATGGTCATTCTTCTTGTCATTAACGTGGTGCTTATCTTGTCGCCGCATTTGCCGGTTATCGGCGTTGAGTCGAAGGGCGCGCAGTCGTGGATTAAAATCGGTATGACCGTGCAGCCGGGTGAGTTCGCTAAAGTGACGGTGCTTCTTTTAGCGGCCAGCGTGGTGGCGAAATACGAAGGGCGCCTTGATGACCCCCGCGAATATATAAAAGCCCTGGTTATCTTAGCTATTCCGTTTTTATGCATTATGACGCAGCCTGACTTGGGAACGGGTTTAGTGTATCTGTTCATCGATGCTACGGCGTTGGTTGTGGGTGGTGCGCGGCCGAAGTTTTTGCTGATGACCATCGGCGTGGGTGTTGTTGCGATCATCGCGCTTCTAGCGCTTGACGAAGTCCTGAAATATGAAACAGCAAGCGGCGGCACGGAATATCGCATTCTAAAGAATTACCAGCGCAACCGTATCTTGGTGTTTTTGGATCCAAGTGCCGACACCTCGAATAGCGGGTATAATCTACGACAAGCGCAAATCGCAATTGGCTCAGGCGGCTTTTTAGGAAAAGGGTTCGGTAATGGCACTCAGACGGGGCTGAATTATCTTCCCGAAGCGCCAACCGATTTTATCTTCTGCGTGTTGGCGGAAGAATTCGGCTTTGTGGGCGCAATGGTGCTGCTGGCGCTGTACCTGGGGCTTATCTATCAGTCGTTCAGGATTGCCCAAGGAGCAAG
>CAKUDT010000250.1 GCA_934645125.1 uncultured Eggerthellaceae bacterium | reverse complement strand
GCGGCAAAACAAGCGGGTGTGGAAAAGGTGATCACCGTGGTGGGCCATGGTCGCGCCGAGGTTGAGCCGCTGGTGAGCGATACCGTAACGGTGGTGCAGGAGCAGCAGCTGGGCACGGCAAACGCGGTTTCCGTATGCAAAGAAGCCCTTGCGGATTTCGATGGCTCGCTTTTGGTGCTTACGGGCGACAGCCCCCTGGTCACCGCGGACACGCTGCGCGCCTTGGTGCAAAAGCGCGAAGAAAGCCAGGCCGCCGTGGTGGTGCTTACCATGGTTGTGGACGATCCCTTCGGCTATGGTCGCATTGTGCGCGATGCGCAAGGAAACGTGGAGCGCATTGTGGAGCAAAAAGACGCCACGCCCGAGCAGCAGGCTATCACCGAGTGCAATTCCGGTTTCTACTGCTTTGATGCGAAAGCGCTGTTTTCTGCCCTTGAACAGGTGAAATCGAATAACTCTCAGGGCGAGTACTACTTGACCGATGTTCTGGAGATTGCGCGCGAAGCAGGACGTGCCGTGCTGGCGCAGGTGGTGGAAGACCCCACCGAGTGCCTGGGCGTGAACACGCGTGTTCAGCTGGCGCAGGCGGCAAAGAAAATGCAGCAGCGCATCAACACGGCGCATATGCTGGCGGGCGTGACCATGATTGACCCCGATCAGGTGTGGATTTCTCCGGAAACGACTATCGGCATGGATACCGTTATCTACCCAGGTGTCACGCTTTTGGGCAATTGCGCTATTGGGCAAGATTGCGTTTTGGGGCCAGGCTGCCACCTGCGTGATGCGCGGCTGGAAGACGGCACGGAGTATTTTGCTTCCTAAAGGGGCTTTTAATCAGAAAAATGTCACTTTTTCAGGTAAAAACAGGGTTTTCGCCTAATAGCATCTCCCCTGAAAATGGCCTGTTGAGTACAATATGAGAATATGAGATAGCTGCGCTTTCGCGCGGCAGCAGTTGTTGGTATGCGCAAAATCAAGGAGCACATTCATGAAGACGGAAATGAAGAAGAGCATGGCGCTTTTTTCCGGCTCGGTTAACCCTGCACTGGCCGAGGGAATCGCCCGCGAACTGGGGACAGAATTAGGGGCGGTGAAGCTGGAGAAGTTCGCGAACGGCGAAATCTATGCACGCTATGAGCAAAGCGTTCGTGGTGCCGACGTTTTTCTGATTCAGTCTGTTGCCGGCACGAGCGTTGGCTCGTGCATGGACGTAAACGATGCATTGATGGAAATGTTGATTATGGCAGATGCGGCAAAGCGAGCATCCGCCCGCACCATCACCGCTGTTCTTGCCCATTACGGTTACGCTCGTCAGGATCGCAAGGCTGCGCCGCGCGAGCCGATTACCGCAAAGTTGGTTGCCGATTTGCTGCAGGTTGCCGGCGTTGACCGCGTGATCACGCTTGATTTGCACGCAAGCCAGATTGAAGGCTACTTTGATATTCCGGTGAACCACTTGACCGCAATGCCCGTTCTTATCGATGCCATCAACAAGAAGGGCTTTGACGCTTCCGAGCTTTGCATTGTAAGTCCCGATGTGGGTCGTGCGAAGGAAGCAAAGAAGATGTCTACCCTGATGGATGCCGATCTTGCCATTATGCATAAGGATCGCCCAGGCCACAACAAGGCGGAAATCACCGCTCTGATCGGCGATGTTACTGGCAAGATTTGCATCTTGAACGACGATATGGTTGACACGGCGGGTTCCGCATGCGCTGCTGCAAAGACGCTTTTGGAGAAGGGCGCGAAGCGCGTGTTTATGACCAGCACGCATCCGGTTTTGTCCGGTCCAGCGTTCGATCGCATTCGTGATTCTTCCATTGAACAGCTTATCGTGTGCGACACGATTCCGATTGATCCGGAAAAAGCCGCTGCCGCGCGCATTAAGGTGGTTTCCGTGGCTCCGCTTTTGGCGCGCGCCATCAACGAGGTGTACCACTGCGGATCGGTCGCTTCCATTTTCTAAGAGCGTTCGAACTGCGCGTTTGTGTAGTGTTTTGAAAGGGTGCGTCCTTGGGGCGCGCCCGTTTTTTTGAAAGGTTGTGAGAAAGCAGGCATGGCAGATACGTTTCTCATTGTGGGATTGGGAAATCCTGGCGATGAATATGCCCATACGCGCCATAATGCCGGTTTCGACACGGTGGACTCCCTTGCGGATGAGCTGGGCGTTCGTTATTGGAAGACCGAAGGCGGCGCGTTGGTGGGCAAGGTTTCGTGGCACGATTTCGATTTGATTTTGGCCAAGCCGCAAAGCTACATGAATACTAGCGGCGGCCCTGTGAAAACGCTGTGCGCCACTTATAAGGTTTCGCCTGATCATTTAGTTGTTATCCACGATGAGCTGGATATTGATCCGGGTACGATTCGCGTGAAATTCGGCGGTGGCCACGCGGGCCACAACGGTCTGCGCTCGATTTGCGATAAGCTGGGCACACGCGATTGGTTCCGCGTGCGTTGCGGCATTGGGCGTCCTTCGGGAAGAATGCCGATTGCGGATTGGGTTTTGTCGCGTCCGAAGAAGGAAGCGGAGCAGGATTTCACCCAGGCGGTGCAGCTTGCAACCCAGGCAACGCTGTTCCTTTTGGAAAACGGCTTGGAAAAAACGCAGCAGAAGTTTAATTAAACGTAGGGCAAGAGCGAGAGCGACAGAGGCGTACAATAACAGCGCGGAGGCAAAAAGTGACAAAGACGGAGAACCATTCCGCAGAAGAAAAAAGAACGAAGATTCCAGCGAGCCTGCTTATAACGTTTGCGGTGCTCTCTATTTCCGGTGGCCTGGGTAATTGCTCGCAGACAGCAGTAAACGCCCTGCTCATAGGCATGTCGACTGAAATGGGCGTTTCCGTTGCCACCAGCCAATGGTTCACCACAGGCTACATTTTGGCGCTGGGTGTTTTCGTTCCGCTTGCTCCGTTTCTGACAAAACGCTTTTCCGAGCGGTTCATGATGATGGTGGCGCTTGGCTGTATTGCGGCGGGCTCGCTT
>CAKUDT010000249.1 GCA_934645125.1 uncultured Eggerthellaceae bacterium | reverse complement strand
ACCGGCTTTGTGGAGAGAATCGGCGGCACAATTTTCGTTGTCAACGCAATGCCCGCAGAGAACGCAAAGCATACGCAAGAGGAGCTTGTAAAGACTCTGATTGCAAGAGAAGCAATGACTTTACAGGAAGCGGAGGTTGCCTGATTGACTTTACGCACAGCTATGCGCTTTGGAGATTTTTCAAAAAATATCTCAAAACCACTTGACAGAAAGGAGAACATGTAACAAACCCTGTACACAGGCCTAAAAACCATGCCGACTTTATCGATCATGACAGTGCATGGTTTAGAAAAGAAGCTGAAGTTACAGGACCTTCAACGCTTGCGGTTATTGAATCACTGCTGTCCACAGGAATTGCTGAAGAACAGGGCTGGCACTGGTGTGAAAAGCTTTTGGCGAAACGCGAACATGCAGGAGCAGATGCTGTTGAAGAAGCGTGCTCTGTAGCGCTTTCCGTAACGCCTCATCCTAGCTACAAAACGGTAAACGCACTTATAAGGAATAGGAAACAAAAAAAGGTTGAGCCCACACGTCCTGAAGACAATCAATACGCTATCCGCCGGTTTAACTAGGAGAGAAAACATGCTGAAACAACAAACAATCGCCAAGCTCAAAAAGCTAAAGCTAGGCGCAGCCGTAGAGGCTGCTCAAGCCATGGAGGGAACCGATGCGCGGCTCAGTAAAGAAGAGTGGCTCGAAATCATCGTAGACCGCGTATACGAGGAAAAGATGACCACTAAGGTGAATAACCTAATCAAAAGCGCGCACTTCTCATGTCCTTCAGCTTGTGTAGAAGACATTATATTCGCCGAGGACAGAAAGCTCGATGTTGGTCTCATTGACTCTCTAGCTGCTGGATCCTACATAACAAAAGGACGCAACATCATATTGATGGGAGCTGCTGGTGCTGGCAAATCCTGGATGGCATGCGCATTTGGTATATCGGCATGCCGCCAGCTCAATAAGACCGAATACATCAGCATGGTGGAGATGTGCGATGAGTTGGCGATGCTTAGGGCCGATCCGGCATTACATCAAAGGCGTCTCAAACAGTTAACTACCAGGTCACTTCTTATTGTTGATGACTGGCTTTTGATGGAAACCAATCAGGAAGCGGTAGATGAACTTTTTGCCGTGACTGAAGCAAGAACCAAGGCAAAACGCTCAACAATAATCTGCACACAGTACATGGTGGAAGGATGGCCTGCCAGAATGGGTGGATACCCTGCTGCAGAATCCGTAGTAGACAGGATTAAGAATAACGCCTACAAAATCATGATAGAAGGCGACATCTCAATGAGAGAACGTTGTATGGATGATGACCTGCGATAGCTTTATCGCCAAGGTGCTGGTGTAATCGTAATGGGTGCTGGTATCTGGAATAGGTGCCAGCGCCCGGAACGGGTGCTGCTAAGCCCGGAACGGGTGCTATTACAGGGTGTAATAATCAGATACCGTACGCGTATCTGCAAGCCTTCGCCTCGTCGGTCGGATAGAGCTCGATGCCGTCGAATGACTGAAATGGCTGCGCAAGCGCAGATGCCAAAAACCCCTCATCGCGTATGCCGCCGACCCCACCGAACCTGGCTATCGCAGCGGAATGCACCGCAATAGCCTCGTCTTTCGTGATAGGACGGGCGCTCATTTAGCAAGCTCCTCAAACACATCGGCGTACTCGTCCATGAAGTCAACCGCAATATCTACGGCTGATGCTTCCGCCCTGGCCGGCTGGATTACCACCCAAGGCCTGTTGTTTTTCAAGACGGTGACTGGCCTGCCAGTCCTGTTCACCTCCGCCGTCAGGCGAGAGAAGTTGGTTTTGGCCTCCGCGAGGCCCATAGTCAATGCAGCCATACGATCCTCCTTACCTCATAGTCAGAATTATGACCACTTTATAGGGCAATGTCAATTTATGTAAGACACCTTTTGGCCTTCCGCCCGCAGGATGGCTGCCTGCTTCTCGCCTTCCGCGTTGAGCACCGCCGACCGCTTGTCGCGCTCGGACTTCAACTGCTTTTCCATGGAGCTTTGCACGTCGGAGGGCGGGCGGATGTTCTTGATTTCGGCGCGCAGAATGCTGATGCCCCACGCCTCGGTGGGCTTGTTGATCATCTCGGCCATCTTGTCGTTGAGCTGCTGGCGTGCGGAGAGCGTCTGGTCCAGTTCCATGTCGCCGATGATGTTGCGCAGCGTGGTGGCCACCAGGTTCTCTATGCCGAATGCCGCATCGTCCACGCCGTAGCAGAAATCGTAGCTGTTCACCACCCGGTAGAACACCACCACGTCAACGCGCACCGTGCAGTTGTCCTTGGTGATGACCTGCTGCGGGTCGATGTTCACGACCCGCTCTTTCAGGGACACGTTCATGACCACGCGGTCGATAAGGGGGATAAGGAAATGCAGCCCCGGCGCCCAAGTGGTCTTGTACTTGCCCAGGCGCTCCACGATCATCTCGTGCTTCTGGTGGTTGATGCGCACGCTCGCGGCCAATGCGAGCACGACAAATGCAATGACGGCGGCAATGAATATCTCCACGGCGACCTCCCATAGAACGGTTTTTCCTTACCCGTTCTATCGTCGGAATGGGGGCGCGGGGCAACAGGGCGTGGCGAATATACCGCGCCAGATTCTGTCGCGTTGTGGCGAAATAATGGTGAAGAGAAGGTGCTTCGGATTTAGGAATGAAGAAAGAATCAGGGGTCCCGTTCGGAACCCCTGATTCAGGCAAAGCGTTTAGTCCAAGCTCCATCCATAGTGGGTTATGTACTGGATGCGGAAGGCATCCACGGCATCCACAGCGCCATCGGGGGCGCCGTCCGCTCCAGTGACATCGGCCGCTTTGCAATAGGCCGCGTATGCCTCGATGCCGTTGTATTTGTTATGCGCGGCTATGTCGTAGGCAATCTGGGCATCCACGATGTTGACCGCTCCGTTGCCGTTCACGTCACCCAGGTGCGTGCCGCAGTCGGCGCAAACCATTCCCTCAAA
>CAKUDT010000248.1 GCA_934645125.1 uncultured Eggerthellaceae bacterium | reverse complement strand
TGGCGTCGTCGGCAGCATTGAACACCGTTGCCGCAATGAGCTGGCCAATCTCGTGGAACTCGTCCTTGGTAATGCCACGCGTCGTGCCGGCAGCAGTACCCACGCGAATGCCGCTCGTGACAAACGGGGAACGCGGCTCATTGGGGATGCTGTTCTTGTTCACCGTCAGACCCACGCGCTCAAGCAGCTTCTCGGCATCCTTGCCGGTCGCATCGGCTGCCGTCAGGTCAACCAAGCACAGATGGTTGTCGGTACCGCCGGACACCAGACGCAGGCCGCCTTCGGTCATGCCTACGCCCATTGCCTTGCAGTTGTCAATGATGTTCTGAGCGTATTCCTTGAAGGAAGGCTGCAACGCTTCGCCAAAAGAAACGGCCTTACCAGCAATAACGTGCATCAGCGGGCCACCTTGGCTGCCCGGGAACACGGCGGAGTTGATCTTCTTGATAAGCTCTTCGCTGTTCGTCAAAATCAGGCCGCCGCGCGGACCGCGCAGCGTCTTGTGCGTGGTGGTGGTGGTAATGTCGGCGTACGGTACGGGGCTGGGATGCAGACCAGCGGCAACCAGACCGGCAATGTGAGCCATATCGACAACCAGAACGGCGCCCACTTCGTCGGCGATTTCCTTCATCTTGGCAAAGTCGATGGTGCGCGGATACGCAGAAGCGCCACCCATAATCAACGCAGGACGGCATTCCTTTGCCTTGCGCAGCATTTCATCGTAGTCCAGAAGCTCGGTTTCGGGGTTCAGGCCGTAGGGAACAACGTTGTACAGCTTGCCGGAGAAGTTAGCGGGCGAACCGTGCGTCAGGTGTCCGCCATGATCAAGGGACATACCCATAATGGTGTCGCCCGGCTTGATGGTGGCGAAGTAAGCGGCCAAGTTGGCATTTGCGCCGGAATGCGGCTGAACATTTGCGTACTTGGCGCCGAACAGCTTGCATGCGCGCTCGATGGCGATGTTTTCAATGGTGTCGCAGTTTTCGCAACCGCCGTAGTAGCGCTTTGCCGGATAGCCTTCAGCGTACTTGTTCGTAAACACGCTGCCCATGGCCTCCATTACCGCTTCGGAAACAATGTTCTCGGAAGCAATAAGCTCAACGCAGTCGCGCTGACGGGAAAGCTCTGCAGTCAGAGCACCCGCAATATCCGGATCTTCAGCAGTCAGATGATCGTAGTTCATGGTTTGTTCTTCCCTTTCGTTGAAAAAAACGTACCCGCCTATATTACTCCTATTTCAGAACGAAACAGAGGGCGAAATAGCCTTGCAAAAAAGTCTTTACAGTGAGCAGGAACGCGGAACTTCTGCAAGGCGAAGAGGCGCGCGCATGAAGCGGAACGGTCGCAGCGGGCGCAAACGGCAGGCGCGAACCTGGCGCCGCAAGGGGAAGGGACGCGGCGTGTGCGGCAGGAGCAGGCGGCGCCGCAGAATAGCGCGGGATAGCACCAGTAGCGCGCTCGCAAAAGAAATCGCCGGCAAGCACCCCAGGTGCCTACCGACGATTCAGTCAAACTCCCGACGAGCGAATCGTTCTGCTTCTACCTACTTCTCAAGCGTCATGATCTTCTCAACGCGGCCGGCATGACGTCCGCCGCCGAAATCCGTGGTCAAGAACGCATCAAGGATTGCCTGGTTTTCCGCCTCCGTAACAAAGCGGGCGGAAAGCGTGATGACGTTCGCATCGTTATGCTCGCGGCACAGCTGGGCAAAATTCGTGTTGATGCAGTTCGCAGCGCGAATACCGTGAATTTTGTTCGCGGCAATGGCCATGCCGATGCCCGTTCCGCACACCAACACGCCGCGGTCAACGGTGCCCGAAACAACCGGCGCGCAGCCCGCAGCGGCATAATCGGGATAATCACAACGGTCCGCCGAATCGGGACCGCAATCCATCACATCGTGGCCCTTGCTTACCAAATAATTGATCATGAGCTGCTTCATCTCGAAACCGGCGTGGTCGCTTGCGATGCTAATTTTCATCAAGGTCTCCCCTCGTCCTGCGCACGGCATGTTCCCAACCGTGCAACAACTTCATTCTGGTGTCGTGTTCCATATTAGGACGAAACAGCGTATCTGCCGACCGCAATGCGCAAATAGCGTCCAAATCCTTCCAAAATCCCGTTGTCAGGCCCGCCAGAAACGCAGCACCAAGCGCCGTGGTTTCCGTATTGACCGGGCGGCGCAGCTCGCGCTCCAAAATGTCGCTTTGGAATTGCATAAGGAAGTTGTTGGCCGATGCCCCGCCATCAACGGACAAGCGCGAAAGCGTCACGCCCGAATCGGCTTCCATGGCAATAACCAGGTCGCTTGTCTGATACGCCAGCGCCTCCAGAGCAGCGCGCACAATATGGGCGCGCTTTGCGCCGCGCGTAAGCCCCACAATGGCACCGCGCGCCTGAGCATCCCAATACGGCGCGCCCAAACCAGTGAAGGCAGGCACCACGTACACGCCATTTGTGTCCTCCACAGAGCGCGCAAGCCCTTCCGTTTCGGCCACATCACTGATAAGCTCCAGCTCATCGCGCAGCCACTGCATAAGCGCGCCTGCCACGAAAACGCTTCCTTCCAGGGCGTATTCCGTATGCGCAACGCCCGGCGCCGATGCCGCAATAGTCGTGGACAAATTATGCGTGGATTGCGCGGGGGTAGCACCCGTATTCATAAGCAAAAAGCAGCCCGTACCGTACGTATTCTTTGCCTGACCAGGGGAAAAGCAACACTGACCGAAGAGCGCGGCCTGTTGGTCGCCCGCAACGCCGCAAATAGGAATGCCATCGGGAATGGCCGGATGCGTGGTCACGCCGTACATGCTGGCAGACGGGCGCACTTCGGGCAAAAGCGATGCAGGAATACCGAAGAGCTCTAAAAGCCACGGATCCCAGCAGCCTTCGTGGATATTGTAGAGCATGGTGCGACTGGCGTTGGTCACGTCGGTCGCATGCACGCGCCCATGCGTAAGCGTCCAGATAAGCCAGCAATCGATGGTAC
>CAKUDT010000247.1 GCA_934645125.1 uncultured Eggerthellaceae bacterium | reverse complement strand
CCGCCAGAGACTAAAAGGTCGTTCTAACGAACGACCTTTTTTGCTGCCGCTGCGCGGGGTTTTGGTGACTTGGTACTTTGCGGAATTCATGTTGTTGAAAAATCGCTTCCAAATTCGAAGTTGTGATAGGTTGGAAGTAGGTAGAAGACTCAAATGAGGGCAGTTTTCGGGTACATAGCCGATAATGAAAAATGTGTCTTTATAAAACACCAGTTCAAGACTATTCTTTATTGGATTAGGTTTTGTTTTCCAATTGAATTAGAAGTTTGACCTACTTCCAACCTGCATCAACTTCGAATCAGCCCCTACTTTTTTAACAACATGGTCTTGAATCACCGGTTTGGGACTATTTTCAGAGGAGAGGATCAAGACAATGCGGACTGAGGCAATTTGCGGACATCCAGAATCAAATCAATGGAAAAGAACAAGGGAATAGTTGCGGCGTTCTGATTCTAAAAAAACCGCGCCCCAAGTGGGACGCGGCTGCAATTCTTAATTTCTTGCGGCTCTGCTCTTGCAACGTCGCGCGTTTCCAGTTGAAATCACACGCGGCGGATGTGCGTCAGCAACTCTCTGATGGTTTCGCCTCATCGCCAGGAGCGGTCTTGTCGGGAATCGCCGCCACTTGCTTTTCCCTCTTGGGAAGGTAGATCGCAATAAGCAGCGTTGCAAAGAACGAGATGTACGTGACCAGGAAGAACACCCAGAAGCTGTAACCCTTCTTATAAGCGAAGTAAGCAATCGCATAGGGGATGACGCCCAGTAAGATGAACCATATCAGGATGTTCTGAAGATTCATGGGGTCAAAGAGAAATCCGAGGTCGAACAGTCCGTTGATACCGATCATGAGCGTACCTCCTTCGAATATGAATTGATCCTCTACCTCATCATACTCCGTTATTCTGAGAAAGTCTCATTCGTTTTTATGCGAATTGCAACTGAGTTATCCATTTTTTGCATAAGGGCATTTCTATGTATTTTGTAGGGGAAACATTTATCCGCGGTCGATCTTGATAACGCAGAAATACTGCGGGAACTTCTCGGACACATGCTGGGAGATCATGGTTTTCAGTTCATCTTCGCCAATTTCAACCGCATAAGGCTCGTAGCAATCGAAAATCACATTGGTGCGGTTCTCGCCAGGGACAATACGCAAATCGTGGATGCTCAGGCGCGGGTCAATCTGCGCTACGTCTTCCGAAATCCATTTGCGCAACTTGCTCACGCGCGCATCGCTTGTCACAATGGGGTCAAGATGGATGACTACCGCAAGGCCTTCGTTTTTCAAGAAGTCCTGCTCAATGGCATCAATAAGCTCGTGACTCGTTAGAATATCAACAGACGAGTCAACTTCCGCGTGAATGCTTGCGAACACACGACCAGGGCCGTAATCGTGTACAATCAGATCATGGATGCCCAAAATACCCTTGTGGGAGAGCATCTTGTTCTCGATAAGCTTTATGGTTTCGGGGTCGGCAGGCTTGCCCAAAAGGGGATCAACCGCATCGCGAACCAGCTCCACGCCGCTCCACAAAATGAACGCCGCCACCGCAAGACCAACCCATCCGTCCAGCTCAAGACCGGAAAAGTACGAAACGCCCGCCGCAGCAAGAACCGCTGCCGTGGTTATCACGTCGTTGCGAGAATCCACCGATGCTGCCGCCAGCACGCCCGAGTCAATCTCTTTTCCAACCTGCGCGTTGAACAGCATCATCCACAGCTTTACCGAAATAGAAAGAAGCAAGACCGCCACCAGCACAGCACTGTATACCACCGGAGCGGGGTTCAGCAGCTTCTCGATACTTCCGCGTGCCAGCTCTACGCCCACGACCAGCACCAATACGGCAACAGACAATCCCGCTAGGTACTCGTAGCGGCCGTGCCCGTAGGGATGCCCCGCATCGGCAGGCTTGCTTGCCAGCTTAAAGCCCAAAAGGCTGATGATGTTCGAAGCCGCGTCGGACAGGTTGTTCACGGCGTCGGCAACAATGGAAATGGAGCCGGCAGCAAGGCCGATGGCCGCCTTCGCCGCGCACAGCAGCGTGTTCAGCGCAATGCCCACAACGCTCGCGCGCATTCCAACGGCCTGGCGCCCTTTCGTGGTGGCCGCGGCTTCCTTGTTTCCAACTATACGCTTCACCGACAACAGCATGGTGATCCTTTCAAGACGTCTTTGTTAGCCATTGTATGACAGTTTCAAAAGAACCTCGCCGTTTTTTGCGCTTTAACGTACAATGGTTATTCTTGGAGCGGGGAGCTTCAAAGCTTGAAATAAATGAAACCGAGAAAGGATTTCTTATGGCAGAAGAAGAGATCTTGGAGGAAGAGGACGTTGTTATCTCCGACATGCTGGAGCAAATCCTGTTGTTTGCCGTGCAGGAGGCGAAAGAGCGTCTGACTGAAGAAGGGGAATGCGCTCCTTTTGCTGCAACGTTGGTGCGCGATTTGATGTATTTCGATTCCATCGTTGGCGAAACGCCTGATGAGATGTACGAGAAGGCAGAAGAGCTGATTTCTGGCCTTGATGGCATTACGGGTTATGCGTTCTGCTACGATGGTTGGATGGACGACGAGCAGACCGATGCTATTATTGCTGAAGGCGGCTTGCCGGGCGATGATGTAGGCGTTGCGATTGGCTGCCCCTACACGGTGGACGAAGACGGTAATTACTCGTTTGACGAGGAAGTGCTGTTCTTGGGCGATGCTCCCAACTACGCCATTAACCTTGAGCCGGCGGAAGACTGGACGCCTGAAGAAGAAGAGTAGTTCTGTACGAAAAACCGCAGCCGCTTAGATTCCGCATACGGACTGAGCGCGATCGATGTTCGTGCAGCGATGGCTTCGTTGGACAATTAAATAACCAAGCATGGTGCCCCGCTGAAGCAATTCGGCGGGGTTTTTGTGCAATTTTGCATTTTGTAGCTTTTTGTAGACGGATTGATAGCGTTTTAGCCTGATTTGATAGCTTTTTGTTAGAACGTGAAGGTATGG
>CAKUDT010000246.1 GCA_934645125.1 uncultured Eggerthellaceae bacterium | reverse complement strand
TTTTCGATGGCATTGCGCAGCCAGCTACCAGGGCCAACAGCTTCCGTCTGCCCCACCAGCTCGTCCAGGGAACGCGGGCGCATGCGCACCGCCAGCGGGGCGTTTTCATCAGTTGAAAACGTCACGCGCGGTTGCTCTATTTCCTCAAAAAGTGTATCCATGATTGCATAGTACCATACGAACGTTTGTTTGCCTACTCCAGCAAATCAACTTTTCGAAAATGTCAAGACTTTTATCTCTCTTTTCCTTTTCCTATACTCTAATCAAGCCTTGTTCCTGGTTATTACGCGATGGACCGATGCCGTTTATGAGGGAGCTCAAGATCGCCTGCGGATTCAGGGATTCGTTTCCGTTGAAACGAAAGCTATGAAACCGGCTGCGAGCACCCACCTTTTTAAGGTGGGTTCATCCTTCTCCAGGGGCGAGGTTTTTTCGTGCCAAAAAACGCTTGCTGAGCGTTTTTTCTTTTTCGGAGCGAAAAAGGCTCTGCAGAATTACGCTCAGAAGCTTCGCAGCCTTCGCTCCATTTCGCAGAGCCCCACGAAACCTTGCGGGACGCGGGGGAAGGCATTCACAAACGGACTCCGCTTGGATAATGCTTCACTGCAGCTCGTAAGCAAATGCGCTTATCCAAAGCGTCGCACGTTCGCTCAACCTTCCCCCGCACCCCGCTCCTGCGACTCAAACGAACAACAATGACGGAAACAGGACCGTTTGCGAATGCTTCGCGCGATATTATCCCGTCGCGCTCAGCAAACGTTTTTGTGATCCCGAGTTATGCGGGTTTATTCAAGGGAGGTTTGCAGGACGAAGTGAAGGCTGTGAACCTTCACGGAGCATCGTTTCGCACTGTTCAGCAAGCGCTTTTTGTGATCCCGAGGTATGCGGGTTTAGGCGTTTTCGTTGCTGCCTTCGGGAACCAAGAAGGGAGCTGCGGCACGAAGTGCCTGGTCGCGCGCAAGAGAGTAATCCACCCCTTCTTCCACGTCAACCGTAAGCGTGGCTCCGAACGTGTAATCACTGGTATCGCCGAACACCAAGCGCGGCGTATTCTGCTCAGGATCGATTACGATGCCCTTCACCTGCGCTTTTACGGCATCAAGAATCTCTTGCGCCACCGCATTCAAGTCGCGCGACGTATTCCAAATGCGCAACGGCACCTTCACGCACGTCAAAGGCGGCAGATGCATCACCGCTTGCGAATTGATCATGGCGTTCGGGATGACAATCGTCTCGCCCGCCATGGTTTGGATGCGCGTATAACGCCAGTTCACGTCGGAAACAATACCGCGCTTACCGCCCACCTCAATGAAATCGCCCGGCGTGACAATGCCCGCAAGTGACACTTGCAAGCCGCCGACCAGATTCGATATAGTATCCTGGCAGCCCAGCGAAATGGCAATGCCGCCTACACCCAGCGCCGTAATAGCAGCACTCAAATCGAAATTGAAACACGTGGAAAGCATGATGCTCAGACCGCAAACCCACACAATCACGTTCGCAATATTGAGAAAAATCGAGCTCGAAGGAAGCGGAGAGCCATCGTGGCTGAGCAATTTATCCAAGAGCTTGCGAAGCGCCCGCGCAACGACCGTCGTTATGGCAATAATGATCAGGGCTTTCAGGAGCACACCGCCCAACCCCATCGCAAATGCCTCTATCTGCTCAAACGTAATCATAAGTCACCAATCGTCTTGTTGAAATCATGCCGCCTTGTGGGAATGCCTTCGCTGAACGCGCCGAATCGACGCCAATCGCCCTACCAGCGCACGCATACCACGCCGAAAAACGAACCGAGCTACCACGAAGGAGGCTTTGTCGGATAATCCTCGAACGATTGCCAAAGCACCACGCGTCCCGCTTTGCGCGTTTTATTCATGTCGATGAGCCGCTGGTTAGAGGACCCACAGTATTTGAGCCCCAACGAACGTTTTGCCTGCACAAACGGGCCATCTACCAGCACATCTGCATATGCCAGCAAATCGCGTATCGCCTCTAAACGCTCGCGCTCGGCTTCGCTTGACGCGTCCGACAACACCGCAACTTGCTGCAGCAAATCCTCGTACAAATATCCCGTGTACACCCACACGTTGCGCCCTGCCGCCTTCACACGTCGCGCAATTTCCGCACATGCAGCCGGCTGCTCGAACGGATCGCCACCCGAAAGCGTTACGCCGGAAACAAGCTTGTTCTCAAAAATGCGCTCCACCACGTCATCGATGGCAACTTCTTCACCTGCATCAAAATCCCAGCTCTCAGGGTTGTGGCACCCTGGACAATGGTGAGAACACCCCTGCACGAACACGGAAAAACGCATACCCGGACCATCAACGATGGAATCATTTACCGTGCCAAAAAGACGTATTGTTGTCGGGGTAGACATTGCTGCTTCCTTTCCTGTTCGCTCATGAAAGGGTATCACAAGGCAGTGCACGCAACCGCGAAGGGCACGAAACACCACAGAGGAGCCGCAAGCGCGACTCCCCTGTTTCGCAATAATGATAGTTTTACCCTGAGCGCTCGACTTCAAGCGCTCGGTCTCATGCGCACAGCCTCAAGCGTCCGCGACGCCACCAGTGCGTCCATCGCGCCTGCAGGCGCCGCTTGCGCGACCTTCGCCGAGCCAAACCCGGCGAAAGCGCTAAATGTGATGCTTCACGCGGTCGTGCTCTTCGGCGCGCTTTGCATCGTTGAAGCGATCAAGCGTGCCTACCAGGTAGCCCGTGATGCGGCGAATGCGCTCGAAGCCGACTTCGGCATCTTCCTCGTGACGACCGCATTTCGGGCATTCATCGTTGATGATGCCGTTATAACCGCAGATAGGATCGCGGTCAACGGGATGGTTGATAGAGCCGTAGCCAATGCCGCTCTCCTTCATGTGGCGAATGATGGCCTCGAAAGCTTCCAGGTTCTCGCTGGGGTCGCCGTCCATCTCCACGTAGCTAATGTGGCCGGCGTTCGTCAGCGCATGGTAAGGCGCCTCAAGCTCGATCTTGCGGAACGCTTCAATATCGTAGTACACAGGAA
>CAKUDT010000245.1 GCA_934645125.1 uncultured Eggerthellaceae bacterium | reverse complement strand
ACGCCGAACTCCTCCAAGCGCTCAAGAGCCAAATCCTGCAGGCGCAAAACATATTGCTGCACTTCATCTGGCGAAAGATACGGCTCCATCAAGCTGAAAATGTGCTCGGCCAGCGTACGTTGCTTGCCCGAAGCAGCCAAAAACCAGGCTTGTTTCAGACCGTCAATAAAAATGCTTTCAGATGCCACGCCCTCTTTTTGGGCGCAATCGAATGCCGCCAAGTAAAGAGACGTCGCCAAAGAGTCGTCCCCTTCTTGCTGCGCGCACTGAGCGCGGTTCAAATAATCCAAGGAGCGTTTCGCAGAACGCGTACCTTCCGTGTTCAACTCGTCATTCTCAAACACCGAAAACGCCTCCTTCCTAAGGCAAGCGGCATATATCGCCGCCCGAAAAACTTACCACTCAACTATATGCCAATTACGCTTCTTCGCGTAGCGTTCCAGTGCAGGACCAGGAGAAACAGCAATCGGATGCTGCGAGAACTCAAGGAGCGGAATATCGGAATAATGATCCGCATAAGCGTACGTCAAATCCCAATTTCCTTCGCCGAACAATTCGTTGCCGAACTTCTTTACGCGGCGCACCTTCTCTTCGCCCTCAACGGCACGGCCCTGCACCTTGCGCGTGTAGCAGCCGTTCTCGTCAACCACCATGCGAACGGAAATCTGACGCGAAAACGCATGTTTCTCCATTGCTCGCAAGATAATGGGCTCAAACGTTGCCGAAATCACCACCACGGTATCGCCTTGCTCCGCATGCCGACGCATGGCCTCGTCCGCCTGAGGGCGGTACAATGGTTCAATCTGCTCGTCGTAAAACTCATGCAGAAACGCATCGACCTTCTCTTTAGGCATACCCTCAAACGCAGAAAACACCAGGCCACGCGCCCATTCTTCGCTTTGAGGAAGATGCCACGCATACGCAATCCCCCAAGCTGCAAGACGTAAAAGAATGGTGGGGCGCAGCATCTTGCGCGCAGAAAGATACTTCACCAGCGCAACGGGAGAATTTCCCGAAATGCTGGTGCCATCGAAGTCGAAAACTACCACGCGACCTTTTTCCTGCGCTGTCTTATCCTGCTGTTTTTCCATATTTCAAGCCCTTGAGGGCAAGATCCTTTCTTTTAATGCGAAGGCAGAGCGCAAAGGTGCGACCTCTGCAACCTGCTTAGCAAGCGCGGACCCCGCACATCGCGCGAAAAACGCATGCGCCAACAACTTGCCTATTTTAGCAAATGCAATGCGTTGCTAGTCCTTCTCAACGGTATCATCGCAACTCGCAAACTGCGAATTGTACAAATCAGCATAGAACCCCTTCTGCGCAAGCAGCTGCTCATGAGTTCCTTGCTCGATAATATCACCATTGTTGATGACTAATATCAAATCTGCGTTACGAATGGTTGACAAGCGGTGAGCAATCACAAAACTCGTGCGACCCTCCATGAGCGTGTCCATAGCGCGCTGGATGTGCTCTTCGGTACGCGTGTCCACCGAGCTTGTTGCTTCATCCAGAATCAGAATGTCACGGTTCGCCAAAATCGCTCGCGCAATAGTCAAAAGCTGTCGCTGACCTTGGCTGATGTTGCTTGCGTCCTCGTTGATCACAAAGTCGTACCCACCGGGAAGTGTCTGAATGAAGTGATGCGCGCAGCCCGCCTTTGCCGCAGCTTCCACCTCTTCATTGCTTGCGTCAAGGCGCCCATAACGAATGTTGTCGCGAATCGTGCCGTTGAACAGCCACGTATCCTGCAAAACCATACCGAAACGCGCGCGAATATCGGCGCGGCTGAATTCGCGCACATCACGACCATTGATGCGAATGGAGCCATCGTTAACGTCATAGAAACGCATGAGCAGCTTGACCAGCGTTGTCTTACCTGCACCCGTTGGTCCCACCAGGGCGACCATCTGGCCTTTTTGCACAACCGTGGAGAAGTCGTTGATAACGATCTTGTCCGGATCGTAGCCAAATTTCACATGATCGAACTCAATGCTGCCATCGTTTTTCTCGGGTGTCTCCGGATAAAGATCAAGCGACTCCTCTTCCTGATCCAAGAACTCAAAAATGCGCTCGGCGGAAGCAATGAGCTGCTGGATAATGTTGCTGATTTGCGTCAGCTGCGAAAGCGGCTGCGTGAAGTTTTTCACATACTGGATGAACGCCTGGATATCACCCACCGTAATAATGCCCTGAACAGCGAATACGCTTCCCAGAATAGCCACTACAACGTAGCCTAAGTTGCCTATGAAGTCCATGACGGGCTTCATGAAGCTCGAAAGGTACATGGCGCGCCACGCGGCCTCATAAAGGCGCGTGTTCGCATCCTCGAAGCTCGCGACCGTGCTTTCTTGCCTGTTATATGCTTTCACCAGGGCATGGCCGGAAATCGCCTCTTCCACCACGCCGTTTACCTCGCCTAAAAGGCGTTGCTGCGCAAGAAAATGCTTCTGCGAAAGCTTCACGAACACGAAAATGAGCACCGCAGAAATGGGCAGCAGAACTAACGTCACGAGCGTCATAAGCGGGTTGATGGTAAGCATCATGACTACCACGCCAATAATCGTGGCGCACGATGTGATCATCTGCGTAAGGCTTTGATTCAGGCTCTGACCCAGCGTGTCAACATCATTGGTAATGCGAGAAAGCGTATCGCCCACAGAATTCTTATCGAAGAACCCGAACGGCATCCTGTTGATTTTCTCGGCGATATCCTGGCGCAGCTTGAAGCACATGCGCTGCGACACGCCCGACATAATCCAGCTTTGCACAAACGAGCAAATCGAAGAGAGCACGTAAAGCCCCAGTGTGGCAAGAAGAATGCCCGCAATGATATCGAAATCAATGCCGCCCGTGCCATTCACTTTCGCAACCAGGCCGTTGAAGAGCTCGGTTGTAGCCTGCGAGAGCACTTTCGGTCCAATGATGTTGAACACGGTGCTTCCCAGGGCAAACAGCACGACGAAAACAAGCGCAACCTTATATATGCCTAGGTAGGCGATGAATTTCTTCAGCGTTCCCTTGAAGTCCTTCGCT
>CAKUDT010000244.1 GCA_934645125.1 uncultured Eggerthellaceae bacterium | reverse complement strand
CTATTGTCCGTCGCACGCGCGCCAACAATCTCAATATAAAACTCGTGCGGCAGGCAAATAATCCGCTGACCTGGCGTATAAATGGCGCCCTGCCGCATGCAATCGTGATTCTTGCAGTCCGACTGCGTCACACGAATGCGCGCATTCTCCACGGTCACCTCGTTCATGCCAAGGTCCGTCTCCACAATAACCACCGTATCCGTATCAAGGGGCAGCCGATATGTCTCGCCATGCGCAGCATGCACCACCGCCGTAAGCCCCGACGGTTCCACACGCGCAGAAGAATACGAAGAAATCGAAAAGCTGGCCACAACGGCCAACGCGATAATCACGACAACAACAAAGTTGGCGCGGTTTGTGCGAAAGATTCCGCCCTTCACAAGCCCCTATCCTCTCTACACGCCCTATATCGGCACGCGCGATGTCGTCATAACCTGCCCGTCCCGCCCTACAAGCACCACCTCAACCGAAGGCATCGCCTCAATCCACGCCAGCGCATCAACAGGTTCCATCATAAACAAAGGCTTGGTGAAGCCCTCGCCGTCAAGCGCGCATGCGCTCATAATGCTCGCACTTGCTATGCGGCTGTCCACCGGATACCCCGTCCGCGGGTCCAAAATGTGCCAATACGTCTTCCCGTCCTGCACAAACGCACGCTCGGTCGGCCCACTCGTAACAACCGACAGCCCCTCTGCGCCGGCAACCACCACCAGGTTTTCACCATCCCGACTGCCCGAGCCAGAAGCGGCGGAAGAAGAGCCACCGGACGAAGACGCGCCGCTCGAAGCACTGTTGCTCCACGAGCCGTCACCTGCAGCGGCGCCAGAAGCACTATCGTCCGCATCGCCGCCAAAAACGCCATCATCCGCAGCACCATCCGCAGCGCCAGCGACGGCGCCATCGATCGACGTCCGCACCCCAATGCGCCATGGCTCGCCGTTTGGCTTGTTTCCAATCGTCCGAATCGTACCGCCAACGTCCAGGCACGCACTTTCGCACCCCTGCTCTACCAGGTATTGCACCAAATCATCGGCAACGTAACCTTTCGCAATGCCGCCTAAATCAATGCGCGCCTGCGCGTCTTTCAGCTGCACCGCCTGCCCATTGACAACAATTCCCTGGTAGCCGACATGCGGCAACGCCTGCGCAATAGCCTGATCGCTGGGAACAACACCGTTCTTGAAGTCCCAAAGTTCGGACACGGCACCAATACTAATGTCGAACAATCCGCCCGTTTGCTCGCTATACGCCAGCGACTCCTGGATGATATCAGCCGTCTCAAAACTCACCGAAACCGGCTTGCCACCTGCGGCGTTGATCGCGGAAATGTCGCTTTCCTTCCGCGTGCGCGAAAAAATCGACTCGAAGTAAGCGCACCGATCGGTCATGGCACTCAAAACATCGCCGCTGCAAGCCGCGCGCAACGTTACAAATGTGGCGAAAGCGAACAAGTCAACTGACAGCAGGCCATCCACCTGCGCATCCACCGAAGTGCGGCGGGTGGCTTTCGAACCAGCGGCGGCGCTAACGCTACCTGCGCAGCCAGAAAATCCCCAGGCGGCCGCCGAAGCGCCGATGGCCGCCAGGGTGAAAAACGTTCTTCGAGTGCACCGACGCATGCACGAATCCTATCCGCCGAACACGCCGGTCGCATTGATGATAGCAAGAAGCGACACTACCGCAATGGCAAGTCCCACCACAAAGACCAGCACATCGTGCACCTTCATGGGCTTACGTCCCTTTGCGCCCTTCGGAGCAGTCTTTTCGTCCTTATTCGCAGCACCAGCCGCAACAGCCTTGCCGCTAGCCTTCTTGCCGCCCTTCACGGCCTTCGCGACCTTCGCGCACAGCATCACGATCTTCGTAAGCACGTACCCCACGGGGCACGCAAAGTTGCAGTAAATGCGCCGCGAGAACAACGCGCCAACAAACACCAGCGGCAGCAGCGCCCACTGAATACCCACACCTACCTGGCCAAATATCAGCGAGAACGGCTCGTAATTCGCAAAGTCAAGGTTATGGAATCCCAGCGTGAGCGCAAGCGACACAAACACCAGAATACCCGGCGACCATTTCAGAACCTTGGTCACCGTCGGGTTCAGCGGCTTCTTGCCAATGGGGCCGCCAAACGCAAACACGACCTCCTGCAGCGCGCCGAACGGGCAAATGTAGGCGCAATACGTATTCTTTCCCGTGACAAGCAGCATGATCAGCGCGCCAAAAACCAGCAAGTACCACCTAAGGTAGTCCACCACGCTGGGCCAATCAAGCGAGAACAACGCAACCAGAACCGACAACGTGATGAACTGCGACGCCATGAATCCCATAACAACAATAGAATACACACGACATACCCATTTCAGCTTCGCATTCTTCGAAAAGCGCGAAGCCACCAGCGCCAATATCAACATGACCAGCACTAACGCATCAAGGTAACCAACTTTCACGCCGGTATCCTGCTTGGCAACCGTGGTTTTCAGGTAATGCTCACCCACATACGTCACGCCTTCGTTAATAGCCTTCGTTGCTGCGTTCGACGAAATTGTGGCATGGCTAATGGCATCCACGTTCGTCTCAATGCTGAAGCCGTTTTCGATAGGCTTATTCATGAAGTTCTTCTTAAAGAAGCCCTGTCCGATAAGCTTGCGGAAATACGACGGCGACTCCTCTTGGCTGTACGCCCGCGTGTCAACAATGTTGTCTTCAAGATTGACAAGCGTGGCCATAACGACCTCGGACTGATATCCGTAATGGCCCGTGACTACCAGGTATCCAACGGTATCATCGCCATTAAACACCTCGTAGACAGGCGGCTCATCGCTTACGCGTTCGTATCGATCGAAGTTATCGTAGCTATCTAAAAACGACTCGTTGATTGACTCGTGATGCACGAGATCGAGCGCAAACAGCACCGCAATCACAACGCAACCCAAAGCGAAGAGAATCTTTCGCACCTTTTTCGACAAGGTTGTCTTTTGGCGATCTGCCATATTACAAGTCACCCTTTCGCTGTGCCGTGTTGTTATCCTTAAGGAAGTTCAGAAC
>CAKUDT010000243.1 GCA_934645125.1 uncultured Eggerthellaceae bacterium | reverse complement strand
CTCTTCGAAGCGTGCATTGAGGAATGCCCCGATGATCAAATTTCGCTCATTCCGCTGTCAAGCTTGACGGTGCTGCCCTGCGAAGGCTGCAACTTTTGCATGAAAAGCGAAGGTCACGCGTGCCATTTGGAAGACGACATGGTGGATATTCGCGAAGTACTCGATGACGCCGATGAGCTGACGATTGTTTCCCCAGTGTATTTTGCGAGCGCGCCAGCCACCTTGAAGGCGTTCCTTGATCGTTTGCAGCCGTATTTTTGGACGGATGCGCGCCATGGGGAGTTGCGCCCGGCAACGTTGCACGTTATTGGCGAAGGCCACGATCCATTTGGGTTCGAGCCGCTGGTGGTAACGGTGAAATCGGCGGCGTTTACTGCGGGGTTCAAGCTTGAACGTGTGCTGAACTGGGTGGAAAAGATCAGCGCGAAGGGCGAGATTCTGGACGATGCCCAGGTGATAGAGGTCGCGTGGTCCGAATCGTCCGCGCAGGTTTCTGGTCGGGTTTTTGGCGCTGGTGAGCTTGCGGAATCCCCTGCTTTGGCTGCGTCCGATGATGCGAAGGCGCAGATGGCTGTGAAAACTTCCGCCGCGGCAAAAGCGCAGGCAGGCGCCCCGAAAGCTGCGGGCAAGTCGAAGAATCCGGGCGTCACTTTGAGCGTGCAGGGCGCGTCGAAGGGTGCGCCGAAGGACGCAGGCGCATCAAGGGGTGCGGGCTCCTCAAAGCAGCAGGGGGGCAAGAAGCCGCATCAAGGAGCTTCGCGCGGTGCGGGCGCTTCGAAGCCTTCGGGAACGAAAAAGCCACAGCAAGGTAAAAGGCCGCAGGGTTCCTCCAAGGCATCCCAAGCATCTAAAAAGTCAGGAAACCGCTAATCATGGCAAAGCTTTCAAAGTACGCAAGCGTGGGTGAAACACGCAAGGTTTTAGAGCGCCACGGTTTGGCAACAAAGCATGCTCTAGGTCAAAACTTCCTGGTCAACGATGATATTCTGAAAAAAATTGTAGACCTTGCCGCACTGGATGGAACCGATGACGTTCTTGAAATCGGTCCTGGTATTGGCACGCTTACCGTCGCGTTGCTGCAAAACGCGCGCTCGGTGATTTCCATTGAGTTTGACCCCGATTTGCCTGCGGTTTTGGCTGAAACAACGGCTCCTTGGGCTGATTCCTTCGCACTTATCGAAAACGATGCGCTCAATGTTTCGGCGGCCGATGTCAAAGGTGCGTTCGTACGCGTTCACGCGGGCGCGGGTGCAGGTGTCGTGGACAGCACCCAGGCAGCCCCCGAGCCTTCCGCGCGCAGCTTTCCCAATAAGCTGGTCGCAAATCTTCCGTACGCCGTGGCGGCAACGGTGGTGCTGGATTATTTCCAGCGTTTTGATGCGCTGGAGAGCATGACGGTCATGGTGCAGCGTGAGGTGGCCGATCGCATGATGGCGCAGCCGGGCGTGAAAGATTATGGCGCGTTCACGGTAAAGCTTTCGCTGTACGCGCAGCCTGCGGGGCGCTTTCCGGTGGGGCCGGGCAATTTCTTTCCGCCTCCGCGCGTTGATTCGGCGGTGATTCGCTTAGACCGTCGTAATTGCTGCGATGACCAGGGAAATCCCTTAACGACAGAAGAGGTGCGCGCGGCGTGTCTTATGGCCGATGCCGCTTTCGCCACGCGTCGAAAAACGCTCTCGAATTCCTGTAAGACGTTCTTCTCGGGCAAGGGGGAGCAGGGCAAGCGTGTTGCCGCGCAGCTTCCCGCATTGTTTGAGCAGGCGGGTATTGATGCCCGCCGACGGGGGGAAACGTTGTCTCAGGCGGAGTTTATTGCGCTGGCGCGCGCGTATCTTTCGTACTGTTAAGTTGCAATCGGCGTCGCGTTTTTGCGTCTGTGACTCGATCTTTCGCGGGAGTTTTTGCGTGCTGCTCGATATGCACGCGCCTGGGGTCTCTACGTATCTCTAGATGTGTTGCAAACGTGCATTAAGAAAGTAGTTGCTTCCAACTACTTGACAAACGTGATAAACTATTTATTTGCATTGTTGTACGTTTTTTCACAAGGATATAGAGAATGGATCTGCAAAAGCAAGCACTGATTATTGACTCCATCCATGATACGTTGAATGCTCTGGTGGGTCAACGTCTGGGTGTTCGCGAGAATATGGGTCGTTCGAAAATCGTTGAGGGTGAGGGCACGCTCACTCAAGTGCATCCGCGTTTGTTCATTATGGAAATCGATCGTAAGCGTGGTCGCACCGCGCGCAAATCGTTCCAGTTTGCCGATATTTTGACCGGTATGGTGAAACTTTCGCAGAATGGACAGCCGATTTTCGGAACGTTTGTCGTAGAAGATGAAGAAGAAGATTACGGCGAAGACTCCCTTATCGACGATGACCTGGACAAAGAAGAAGAAACCGTTATTTTTTAACGTTTCGATATTCTTCAGTAAGAAAAAAATGGGCGCCCTATTCACGGGATGCCCATTTTTTTGTGCGCAGTTGCCGTGAAACCGTGAGTCCTTCTCCGACTACAGCGATTTAGCTTCGGTGGGAGTTTTCGTAACTCGGACGGATTTCTTCGGGCAGGTTGTTGGGAATCATCTGAGCAAGCCGTTCCTCGCTTCCGTCTTCTATTGCTTGCTCGTAGTACCAGCATTTGAATTTCAGCATGTCCAGCGTGCGATTCATGCGTTCAATTTCGGCTTCTACATGCGCTTTTCGCGCTTCGAACATGGCTTTTCGCTCGGGGTAGGTAGAGGGACCTTCCATGCACCAGTTCATGAATTGACGGATGTCTTTGATTTCCATGCCGGCTTTTTTCAGGCATTCGATGACGCGCAGTGCCTCGATTTCAGTGTCGCTGAACTTGCGGATGCCGGAAACGCGTTCCATTTTCGGGAAGAGCCCCTGTTTGTCGTAGTAACGCAGCGTCGAGATGGGTAGACTGAACATTTCCGAGACTTCTCCGATTGAATACATGCATCCTCCGATGTTTTCAGAAATATCTTGACGTAAAGCTAGGTTTAGGTGCAATCATAAGTATACAACAGAACGCCGTTCATGTGGGTGGCAGATACA
>CAKUDT010000242.1 GCA_934645125.1 uncultured Eggerthellaceae bacterium | reverse complement strand
TGGATTAAATCCTCGCTTGACCACAAATGGGAAGGGAAAGCCATCCTTCTGGTTGATCTTGACGCGTTTTTTGCCTCGGTGGAGCAGCTTGACCACCCCGAATGGCGCGGGAAACCGGTTATTGTGGGTAGCCCTTCGTCGATGCGCGGCGTGGTGTCAACGGCATCGTACGAAGCGCGTACGTACGGCGTACGTAGCGCCATGGCATCGTCGGTGGCGGAGCGCCTTTGTCCTAAGGGCATTTGGACCATGCCGCGCATGGAGCGCTACAAGGAGCTGTCTGACCAGGTTATGGGCTTCTTGCATGACGAAACGCCGTATGTTCAACAAGTAAGCATCGATGAAGCGTTTCTGGATGTAACGCCTTCGCGCGTGAATACCGAACATCCCGTTTCGGTGGCGCGACGCATTCAAGCGCGCGTGGCTGAGCTGGGAATTAGTTGCTCTATTGGCGTTGCTGCCTCTAAAACGGTAGCGAAAATAGCTTCTGAACAGGGAAAACCGAAGGGCTTGACAGTGGTTTACCCTGGCACGGAGGCGCGGTTTCTTCAGGATTTACCCGTGTGTGAAATGAGCGGCATTGGTGCGGCATCTGTTGAAACGCTTCATAAGTACGGTGTGAAGACGCTGGGGCAGCTGGCATACGCCGATCCGGCCATTTTGAAGAAAGTGTTCGGCAAGAATGCTGAAATGTTCCGTTTGCGCGCATTAGGGCAGGAAGCATCTGAAATCGAAGTGACGCGCGCGGTAAAGTCGGTTTCGCACGAGACAAGCTTTCCGCAAGATGTTTCTACTGAAAAGGAACTGCATGATGCGCTGTTCGCGCTATCCGAGAAAGTAGGCAAGCGGCTGCGTAAGAAGAACCTAATGGGCACCACGGTCACGGTGAAAGTTCGATTTGCAAACCGAAAAATACACACTGCACAGGAAAAGCTTGAGCTTCCCACCAACAACGAACTTGTGTTTTGGCTCCACGCGGTGGCGCTTCTGAAAACGCTCTGGGCGCCAGGTACTCCCGTACGGCTTATTGGTGTTTCAATGAGTGGTCTGCAAGAGCTTGAGCAGGGAGAAGACGTTCCTTTTGCGGTAGACAATCCGCAGGGGTCGCTCTTCGACGATGTTGCGCTTTTCCCGGAAGACCCGCATTCGTGTGGCAATTCGGGCGCGGGCGGCATCGACGGCAAGGACCGCGCGAACGCGGGTGACGATACACCGCCGGCGCTTTCTGCGCAGAAGCGCAAAAAACTGCAGAGTTTAGCGAATCTATCTGACCAGGTAAACGGAAAATTCGGCGACGGTGCGCTGCAATATGGCCGCACGAAACGCCATGACGAAATCCCTTAAGGGACAGGGGGGCAAAAACGAAAATGCCCCTTGGCTGCGAATGAACCAAGGGGCGTGTGTTTGGATGCTTCAGAAGCGCTCGGTAACGTAACGGCTAGGCGCGCGGCTTGCACGGATAGCACACAACAACCAAGCCAGGGCCAGTGTGCGAGCCGATGACCGGATCAAGAAGCTCCACCATAAAGTTCTTGACGCCAAATTTCTCGGCGATTTCGTTACGTACCCATTCGGCATCTTCTGCGCAGTCGCCATGCTCGATGCACACCACATAATCGTCATTGATTTCGCTGTGTGTTTCCTCGAAGTGCTTTACCAGTGCTTGCAGGCTCTTCTTACGGCCACGTACTTTTTCGATGGGGGTCAGTACGCCATCGGTTCCAACCGTCATGACGGGCTTGACATTAAGTACGGTGCCAACCGTCGCGCTTGTTTTGGATACGCGACCGCCACGCAGCAAGTATTTTAGATCCTCTACGGTAAACCAGTGGTCAACGTTGAACTTGTTGTCGTTTACCCACTGCGCTACTTCTTCAATGCTGGCGCCTTTTTGCTTCATGCGCGAAGCGTAGTACACCAAAAGACCCTCGGCGCCCACGGCAGCAAGCGTGTCGATGTGGATGAGCTTCCGATCAGGGTATTCTTCGGCCAGGCGATCCATAATTGCGCTTACCGCTTCGCAGGTACCCGAAAGAGCGCTGTCGAAACCAATGTAGAGCAGGTCGTTTCCTTCTTCGAGCAGCTTCACCAGCGCATCGTGCGAGTCGGACTGATTGGGCAGCGAAGTGGTGTATACCACGCCGTTGCGCATGTTGTTGTAGAAAGCAACCAGGTCAAAGCTTTCGTCGAATACGTTAATGGGGGTCTGGATGCCCGTGGCCGTATCCATGTAGGACAACGGAAGGATGGTCAAGTCGAATTCTTTAATGAGCTCAAGAGGCAGCGTGGCGCTTGAGTCGGTCACAATTTTATATGTCACGGTAATTCCTTCGTATCGAAATGTTACACAAACGGCTACATTGTAACAAGTATTTCCCGAAATCGTGAGATATGTATGGTTTCAACAAACAAATCTCTCATTTGCCCTTGTGATGCACTTGCAAGGCGTGGCAAAAAGGCCGACTACCCGGCAGCTTCACCATCCTATGTGATAAGTTCCAATTCTTTTTATCGGAGTGTTGCATTTTCCCCTATAATTGCAAGGATTGTGTCTAGATAGTCCGCGAAAAGGGGATTGAACCATATGGCAAGTTACAAGAAGACCATGAATATGTTCCAGGCCTCGTTCCCAATGAAGGCCGATCTGCCCATCAACGAGCCGAAACGCTTGCAGAAATGGGAAGATATGGAGTTGTATTGGAAGGTGCTCGAGAAGAACAAAGACGGTAAGCCGTTCGTTCTTCATGACGGCCCTCCGTATGCAAACGGTCCAATTCACGTGGGGCATGCGTTCAATAAGATCCTGAAAGATTTCGTTGTGAAGTCTCACGCGCAGCGTGGCTATTATACCCCGTATGTTCCTGGTTGGGACTGCCATGGTCAGCCTATCGAGCACATGGTGGAAACGACGCTCGGTAAAGAGAAGATGGCGCAGATCAGCCAGCCTGAGCTGCGTAAACTCTGCCATGATTGGGCTACGAAATATGTGGGAATCCAGCGCGACGGCTTCAAGCGCTTGGGCGTGAATGCCGACTGGGAGCATCCGTACCTGACGTATCATCACAACTTCGAGACGGCCGAC
>CAKUDT010000241.1 GCA_934645125.1 uncultured Eggerthellaceae bacterium | reverse complement strand
GCGACGAAGTGCTTGAGGATTTGATTTTGTCGTACAAGGATCGAACCGATCAGAAGTACGGCCGCGTGATCACGCGCTTCAAGTGCTGCCTCACCCACCCCAGCCGCACGCAGGAAACAGCGCTGGGCAACTTGGTGGCCGACGCCTTCCGCGAAAGTCTGGGCGTGGATATCATGTTTGCGGGGTCGGGTTCTATCCGCAACGAGCAAGCAGGGCCCATTGTGACATTTGGCGACTTGAACGAGCTCTTCCCCTACGACGACGCCATTTACCAGATTAGCGTGACGGGCGCGCAGGTACGTCGCATGCTACAGCACATGCTGCGCGACGAGGCATGGGCTGGGCACACGGAGTTCTACCAGCTTTCGAAGGGCATGAGAGTCACGTATAATCGCACCACGCGTGAAATCGAAAAGCTCAACTTCAAGGGAAAACCAATCGATGAACAGGCGATTTACACCGTTGGCGTGCAGGCGTACCACTACACGAACCTGAAGGATTTTTTGGACGTAATGCCCGAGGAATGCGAAGCGAACGCGCCAATTCGCACGTTGTGCACATCTGCGCGCGACGTACTGGAGGAATTCCTGATCAGCCACAGTAACCTTAAGCGCAGCGTTGAAGGTCGCCTGGTGCTGAAGGATTAGCGCGCTGCTCTTCCCTTTTGCCCGCAACGTTGCAAGCAGCATCGCAAGCGGCGGCGCAGGCGGCGCAGGCGGCGTTGCGAGCCGCACGATACGCAGGTTTCTGTGTGGTACTGCGGACAGCATTGCGAGCAGTGCCGCGTGCCAAGGCGTGCGCTGCGTGGGGTGCCGTGCGGACCGAGCGATACGTGTCAAACAGCACCAGAAACGGGAAAGCTGCCGCAATAAGCAGAAGGAAAAGGAACGCGAAAAACAGCTCTAACATGGGGTGCCTCCTTGTGTTGCCTGCATTTCAGATGGGATTTCAAGCGAAGGGTTGCTTCGTTTTGTTTTCATGCATGATAGGCAAACAAAAAATCTCAGCTGTGTCAGTTTTTGGACAGCTGAGATTTTTTTAAGCAGCACGCGAGAATGGCGGGAACGCGAGCAACGGCAATGGAGAACGAAGCTGCACGAGAAGCAGCCCTGGAGCTGCGCAGGCGCTAACCCCAGAGTCTGCGGCGGCGAGCTGCCCACGAACACTAACCCCAGCGTCTGCGGCGGCGAGCTGCCCACGAACACTAACCCCAGCGTCTGCGGCGGCAAGCGGCGACGCTAATGCAAGGAGCAAAAGAAGCTGCAGTGGCCGGCCTGGAAGCTGCCGGGGTTTACCTTTGTCACGAAAACGTGACGGATGAGCCCTTTCGGCACATGGACCTTCCACAATCCCTATAATGGCGGTGGAAAAAACATGCGAAGAAACAAACGGGGAACGCACTGATGTCGCAGGAGCAAAAGCAAATCCGGCACAAGCGCAAAAGAGAGGCCGAAGCCAGCGCAATAAGATCAGCGTTCCCGCAGTTCAAACGCAAAAGAGAAGAGATAGGAGCACGCATGATTCGCCAGATTATCCACATTGACCAAGATCTTTGCAACGGTTGCGGCGCGTGCGCAAGCGCTTGCCACGAGGGCGCTATCGGCATGGTCAACGGAAAAGCCCAGCTGCTGCGCGACGACTACTGCGACGGCCTGGGCGACTGCCTTCCCGCCTGCCCCACGGGCGCTATCACGTTCGAGCAGCGCGAAGCAGCCGACTACGATGCCGCCGCCGTAAAAGCGAACCAGCAAGCACGAACGGCAACCTTAGCTGCAGGCGCCACGAACGAAACCGCCGAAACAAGCTCCGCGCACGCGACCCCTTCCCCTGCTGCGGGCGCATCCGTTGCTTCCCAGCTTCATAACTGGCCCATCCAGATAAAGCTTGCGCCGGTCAACGCGCCCGTCTTTGCCGATGCAGACCTGCTGATTGCCGCCGACTGCACCGCCTACGCTTACGCGAACTTCCACCAAGATTTCATGACGGGCAAAACGGTACTCATGGGCTGCCCTAAACTCGATGCCGTGAACTACGCCGACAAGCTTACGCAAATCTTTGCCACGAACAGCATCAAAAGCATCACGCTCACCCGCATGGAAGTGCCGTGCTGCGGCGGTATGGAGTTCGCCATCAAGCAGGCAATCGAGGCATGCGGTAAAAATATTGCGTTGAACGTTGTCACCATTTCGATTTCGGGCGACATCTTGAAATAAAAGCGCGCGAAGGAACGCGAAGCGACTGCGGCTACGCGGCCATACGACCACAAGTGCTGCATCGACGCACGCTGAGACCGGGAAGAAAGAAGGACACCATGGTACTGCAAGGATGCCAGGGGAAAGCGGATATCACCGTCGAGGAACGCACGTGCCCGCAATGCGGCCACGAAATTGAGATTTTCTCCATTGATGCAGACGCAACGTGTGAAAACTGCGGATTCGTGATTTACAACGACTCGCTGAATTGCGTTCAGTGGTGCGCGTATGCCCGCCAATGCGTGGGCGATGAGCGCTACGAGCAGCTTATGGCAATTGCGAAGTCGCAAAAAGAACGCAAACAGGCAGCTCAGGAAGCCGCTGCGCGCGAAGCGGCCGAGCAGGAAGCCCAAGAAGCCGCTGCGCAAGAGGCGGTCAAGCAAGAATAAGAAACAGCACGAACGGAACCATGCTGACATGAATCAAGAAGAAACAAACGCAATGGGCGCGCAGGAAAACACAGCGCCGGCAGAGAAAAACCCCTTATCGCGCACGCAATTGCTGCTGGGCGAAGCGGGCGTTGCCGCGTTAGCGCGCGCTCATGTCTGCGTGTTCGGCGTGGGCGGCGTGGGCGGATTCACGGTTGAGGCACTCGTGCGTGCTGGCGTGGGCGCACTGACCATCGTAGATGCCGACACCGTTGATATCACGAACATCAATCGCCAGATCATCGCGACGCACGATACGGTAGGCCAAGCGAAAGTCCAGGTCATGGCGCAGCGCATTGCATCTATCAATCCCGCATGCCGCGTTACCGCGCGCCAATGCTTCTATCTTCCCGAAGCACGCGACGAGTTCGACTTCGCACAGTACGATTACGTGGTGGATGCCATTGATAC
>CAKUDT010000240.1 GCA_934645125.1 uncultured Eggerthellaceae bacterium | reverse complement strand
CCGCAGCGCTGTGCAAATCAGCTGATCAAGCGCGCGAATATGAACGGCGGCAACGACAATATTACCGCTATCGTGGTGGACATCGAGGGCAATGTGCCCGAGCAAATCCGCAAGCACAGCCGCAAGTCGCGCTTCACCGTGGGCATTGTGGCGTTTTTGCTATTGGCGGTTTTAGGCGGCGCGTGCTTTGGCGTGTACCACTGGATGACGACCTCGGCATACCTGGCGGAAAGCAACGGCCATGTGGCCATCTACCAGGGCGTTGCCGGCGGCTTCTTTGGCATAAACAACAGCGAGCTGGTGGAAGAAACCACCATCAACGTGGATGACCTGAACGCCGGCTTGGCGCAGCGCCTGCGCGGCGATGGCGTGAAAGCCGACAACCTGGACGAAGCACGCCGCTTGGCGCAGGAATACGCGGAAGACGCCGAGCGCAACAAGAGCGTTTCCGCAGGTGGCGAAGATGCCAGCAACGCCGCGGGCGAAGCCGCCACTGCAACCGTAACCAACGTCGCAATCGGCAGCGCGGGCGCAACCGGTAGCACCACAGCCGGCAGCGCAACCGCCGGCGCAGCAACAACCGAAAGCGAGGCATAGAAAACCCCATGTCAAGAAGAGCAACAGAACTGTTTTTGCTCTGCGCAGCAGCGCCCATCATTGTGCTGCTGTTCATCATGCTTGCCATCACCCAAGGCCAGCAAGTGGGGCTTTCTGCTATCTCCGTTCCCCTTATCATGTTTGCGCTGTTCGTGGTGGCGCACCTTGCCGTGCGCAAACTCGCGCCCAGCGCCGACCCCGCTCTGCTACCCATCACGTTTGCGCTCACGGGCGTTGGCATGGCGTTCATCACGCGCATCAACCCCGACCTTGCCAACCAGCAACTCATGTGGCTGGGGCTAGGCGTCGTAGCGTTTATTGCCGTGCTCATCTTCGTGAAAAACATCGATGAACTGGCAAAATACAAATACGTCATGGCGGTCATCGGCTTCGCGCTGCTGCTATCACCCCTACTGCCCGTTATTGGCACCGAAAGCTACGGCAGCCGCATTTGGCTCACGTTCGGGCCCTTCAGCTTCCAGCCGGGCGAAATCGCGAAAATCGCCATCGTGCTGTTCCTGGCGGGCTACCTTGCCAGCAACCGCGAAATGCTCTCGGTGTTCACCTGGCGCGTGGGGCCGTTCGAGCTTCCCGACGTGCGCACGCTGCTGCCCCTGCTGTTCATGTGGGCGGTTGCCGTGGTCATTGTGGTGTTCGAGAAGGACCTGGGCAGCGCCATGGTGTTCTTCTTCGTGTTCATTGCCATGCTGTATTTCGCCAGCGGACGAAAGTTTTACCTGGTCATAAGCTTGCTCTTGGCAAGCATTGCCGCAGTGGCGCTGTACTTTTTGTTCTCGCACGTGCAAGTGCGCGTGCAAACGTGGCTTGACCCCTTCGCCGACGCGCAAAACACCGGCTACCAGCTGGTGCAAACCCTGTATTCCCTGGCAGACGGCGGGCTGTTTGGCACGGGAATTGGCGAAGGCCTGTCCACGCTTATCCCCGTGGTGGAAAGCGACTTCATCTTCGCGTGCATTGGCGAAGAAACTGGCCTTCTGGGCGCGGCGGCGCTGCTGCTGCTGTACCTGAGCTTTGCCATTCGCGGCTTTGCCACGGCGGCGCGCGCGAAAAGCGATGTGAGCTCGTTTGTAGCGGCGGGCCTGACCACCGTCATTGTGCTGCAGGCGTTCATCATCGTAGGCGGCGTGACAAAGCTCATCCCGCTTACGGGCCTGACCCTTCCCCTGGTAAGCAAGGGCGGATCGTCGCTGCTCATGGCGTTTATCTGCATTGCGCTGCTCATGCGCTGCGGCGACGAAGGCACCAGCCTGGACGAAGAAATCACCTCGGCCACCACCATCATTAGCCCCAACAACGCGCTGGGCCGCTTCCAACTGGGCAAACGCCTGACGAGCGGCATGTGCGTGTTTGCTGTGATGTTTGCGCTGCTGGTGGGCAACCTGACCAGCATCATGGTTGTTAAGGCCGACGACTACAAAGCCATGCCGGCGAACAACCACACCATTTTGAATAACGCGAAGATTCAGCGCGGCTCCATCTCTACGAGCGACGGCATGATTTTGGCGCAAAGCACCGCCAACGAAGACGGCACGTACACGCGCGAGTACCCGCAGGGAACAACCGCCGCGCACGTGGTGGGCTACTTCTCCGAAACGTACGGCTCAAGCGGCATCGAATCGTCGCAAAACGACGTGCTGACCGGCAAGAAAAGCTTTGCCACCTGGAACGATGCCCTTGCTGCCGTCACGGGTTCGGGCACCGCGGGAAACGACATAACGCTCACGCTGAACTCCGAAATCCAGAAAGCCGCCGAGCAAGCGCTTTCCGGCTACACGGCAATGCATGTAAGAAGCGGTAGTGTGCTTGATGCCGACGGAAACAAAACTTTTCTTTCAAAGCTTCCGTATAAAAGCGGAGGGTATATTATGGTTCCGCTTGAAGCGGCAGAGCCTCTTTTTGCAAAAAAGGCAAGCATAAAAAACGGAAATTTGTGGCTTGGGACAAGCTCGGCATCCACGGTTCATTGCGAAACGCGTGACGGCGAGGTGTACTTCTCGGTTGAAGACGCGGCAAAAAGACTTTTCAAAAAGTATGTATACAGTGACGGCGTGCAAAACGGCGGTTTTTGCGTAATAGGCAGCAAGGAATATAAACTCCCCGACGGAGATACGCTGCAAAAACTTAACGACTTTTTGTTTTTTATGCGTCCGTCGGCAGAAAAAATTGCTGAGGACTTTGCCGCGGGCGGCACAAAGGGTGTGCATCCGCGTCTGATGGCAACGGAAGAGGATTTTGAAAGATTTAGAACCGAGGTTAAAAGCGGCAATAAATCAATCCTTTTTGATATGGTACTTACGTACGCGAACTATTTGATAGATGAAAACGCGATACTTAAATACGAACTGAGTGACGGAGTGCGTCTTTTGTCGGTTTCCTCAAAGCTTCAGGAAAGAATGCTTATTTTGGGTTTTGCTTATCGGATTACGGGAGACAGGAGATATTCCGACCGCGCTTATAAAGACCTTGAAGCCGTTGCGGCGTTTC
>CAKUDT010000239.1 GCA_934645125.1 uncultured Eggerthellaceae bacterium | reverse complement strand
GCTGCGCTTCGAAGAGAATGACCCACTATGTTGATTTCGTTTGATCGCCATACGTTTATTGTGTCATTTCCTTTTCACTTTGCGGCGCTGTGTCGCGTGATTGTTACAATAAATCCCAAAGAAATAAGAGGCTTCTTGCGCGCTTTTTTCAAAATGCGCGAAAGTCCATTATAAAGGGGTGGCGGGCCCGTAACGGCGAAAGTTCCCCCTGTGCATGGATTTTCCAAAGGAGCCTCGCAACATAGGAAACAGGAGGTAATCATGAGCAATGAAACCCGTCGTATTCTCTTGGTGGAGGATAACGATGACATTCGCGAGGCGGTTGCCGCGTACCTGGAACGCGATTATTGGGTGACCTCGGTAAGCGATGGCCGCGATGCGCTGAACGAATTCCATGCGCATCATTTCGATTTGATCATTTTGGACCTGATGTTGCCCGAGGTTTCGGGCGAAGAAGTATGCCGCGTGGTGCGCGACACGTCCGATGTGCCTATTATCATGCTTACGGCAAAGGGCAGCATCGAGGACCGCATTATCGGTCTTGAACTGGGTGCCGACGACTATCTGGTGAAGCCGTTCAGCCCGCGCGAGCTGGTGGCGCGTACCCGTGCGCTGTTCCGTCGTGCGCATTCCGAGTCCGAGCCGCAGCGCGAGGTGCTGGAGTTCGGCGAGCTTACCATTGACGTTTCCGGCCACAAAGTGCTGGTCAACGGCGAGGAAATCATCTTAACCGCTAGCGAATTCAAGCTGCTCACCACGCTTTCCCGCTATCCGGGCCGTGTGTACTCGCGCATGGAGCTGGTGGAGAAGGTTTTGGGCTACGACTTTGAAGGCTACGAACGCACCATTGACTCGCACGTGAAGAACCTGCGCGCGAAGATCGGTGACAACCCGCGCGACCCGAAGTGGTTGCACACGGTGCACGGCGTGGGGTATCGTTTTGAGGATCCGACGAAAGTGTCAACCGAAAACGCGTAAACGCGAAGAAACGCATGCATGGCGGCGGACTGGACGGACCTGCGGGTTTGCCTGGGCCGCCGCTTGATGTAGAGGGCGGTAGTAGACGGCAGGGGCGGGCGCTGATGATGCGGAGGCGTTGTTGGCCCCGACGGCAATAAGGCAGCAATAAAGGCGGCGACGTGCCGCTGACTTGCTTGATGCGCAACGCGGCGAGCAAGGACCGATTCAGAGTAACGGATTGATACATGAATTACAAAGACGAACAGCGCGCGGCTGACAAGCGCGTTCTTGATGCCACGTGTGAAAGCGAAGCGCTTGCAGCTCAGGCGGCTGTAGAGGCGGCGGCTCAAGCTGCAGCGGCGGCCGAAGCGAATCTGGGATGGGGCAATAGCGCCTCGGCGCCCGTTGTTGCAGAGCGCATCAACGTAGGGCGCATTCGCGTGGGAAGCGAAGGCGAGGACGCTTTGCAAGAGGCGGCTGCTCTGGCAAGCGCGTGCTCGCTTCCGAATTCGAGCGGCGTGGTATCGTCCTCGGCGCCGTGGGGTGCCGGGGGAACCAGCGTGCCCACGGGTGCGCGCGCTGCTGCCGCCGCTGCGGCTGCTGGTGCCGCAAGTGGCGCAACGGATGCGGGCGCAGGCGCAGCTGCGGGTGCTGGCGGTGCCGGTGCTGCTCCGGCGCAGGCGAGCGCGGCAGAAGGCGCTGCCGGAGCGGGTGCCGCGGGAGCCGCGGGGGTCGCAGGAGCCAGCGGGGCAAAGTTTCTTACCGAAGAGCTTCCCGATGATGAATCCGCAGGTAAAAACGGCAAAAAGAAAAAGAAGCGCAAGAGCTTCCGTTGGAGCGATCTGACCTATATGACACGCGTTACCATGAGCTTTGCTGCTATCGCCGCCATGACGCTTCTTGTTGCGGTGGGTGTTCTGTCCGTGGTGTGGGGAGACCACTTCAACTCCTACGCACGCGAGAACGCGCGCGCAACGGCAGATGCGGCGGCGGCACGTATTGCCCAGGCGTACGTGGACGAAGGCTACAAGTGGACGCCGCAAGTGACGGTGGCCGCTTCCTACGTTTCGGCCACGTATCCGGGCGTGGGCGTGGTGGTGACCGACCACGAAGGCACGGTGCGCTACGATTCGTCGTTGGGCGCCGATGTTTCCTCTGATCTGGACACGAACTTGTCGCTTGTGCCCGAGTCGTCGTCGCTTGCTGCGGTTTCCTACATTACGGTGGACGGCTCGTTCATTGGTTCCGTACGCATTTGGTCATTCGGTTCCGACTCTTTCCTGCGCAAGGCCGACGAAACGTTCCGCGATAATTCCTATCAAGCCATGGCTCTGGCAACCGTTATCGCCATTGCGTTGGCAACCGTTATCGGCTACATGTTCGCACGCAATCTGGTGTCGCCCATCAACGCCATTTCGCGCACGGCAAAAGCTATCAAAGAGGGTGACTTGTCAGCTCGAACAGGGCTTTCCGGCGAAGACGAAATCGCACGTTTGGGCAGGACGTTTGACGCCATGGCCCAGGCGGTGGAAGACGATCGCGAGCTGGAGCATCGCCTGACAACCGACGTCGCGCATGAGCTGCGTACGCCGCTTATGGCAATTCAGGCTACCGTCGAGGCCATGATCGATGGTGTGTATAAGCCCACCGAAGACCGCTTGAATCAGGTAAACTCCGAGGTCAAACGTTTGAGTCGCCTGGTTGACGCACTGCTGCGCCTTTCGCGCTTGGAGAATCGCGCGAACCCCATGAAAGAAGAAGTCATTGACGTAGGCGACTTGATTTCCGGCCTGGTGAAAACGCACGAGGCATTCGTGAACGATTCCGGCCTAACGCTTAAGTACGAAATGCAGAAGAACGTGATTATCAAGGGCGATGCCGACATGATTCGTCAGGCCACGGCGAACCTCATTTCCAACGCGGTGCGCTACACGCCCGAAGGCGGCACCATTACAGTGCGCGTGCGCCACGGCGAAATCATGGCCGATATTGTGGTGGAAGACACCGGCATTGGCCTTTCGCCGGAAGAGGCGCGCATGGTGTTCTCGCGCTTCTGGCGTGCCGACGCCGGCCGCAACCGCGATACGGGCGGCCTGGGCGTTGGCCTTGCCGTGGTGAAGGAGATTGTGGATCGCCATCATGG
>CAKUDT010000238.1 GCA_934645125.1 uncultured Eggerthellaceae bacterium | reverse complement strand
CTATTGCGGGTAAGGGCAGCGCGCAGGGCATTGATGTTGATGTCGATGCAAACGGCCAGCTTGCTGTTGGCATTCATGTAGAGGTCTCTTACGGCAAGCCGCTTCCCGAGATTGCCGGGCGCATCCGCCAGGCGGTGTTCGATGCCGTAACGTCGCAGATCGGCATTCCCGTGGGCAGCGTTGACGTGTATATCGACGGCGTTCAGTTCAAAGACTAAATCTGCCGGCAATGTCTTATGGCGTGGCGCAATAAGCCACGATAGCTTTTACCCGCTTTACCGCTTGAAAAGGAACAACGAGTTTTTATGTTGAAGAATCACCGTAGAACCTGGTCGCGCCGTGCTGCTCTGCAGCTGCTGTATTCGGCCGAAATTACTGATCGATCCATTGCCGAGCTGCTGGCTGCGGGCGATGCAATCGTTCTTGAGAACGAAGATCAAGAAGCTGCTCGTCCTGACGATTACGCCGTTGCGCTGCTGCAGGGCGTAGAAGAGCATCGGGAAGAGATTGATGATATGGTTGATTCTTCTTCGGAGAACTGGGCAATTGAGCGCATGCCTATCATGGACCGCTCCATTTTGCGTATTGCTGTGTACGAAATGATGTTCCAGGAAGAAGTGCCTCTGTCTGTTTCAATCGACGAGGCAGTTGAGCTGGCAAAACGGTACGGTGGCGAAGACGAGTCACATCGTTTTGTAAATGGTGTTTTGGGCCAAATTGCCAAGCGCCTTGAAGCATAAATAGGGTATTTGCTATGAAACCCGCCGAATCATACGAGACCTTCCCCGAGATAAAAGAGCGGCTTGATTGGATTGTCGATCAGGTTTCCCGCGATGACATTCCTCTCGAAGAGGCGCTTTCCTTGTACGAGGAAGCGGTGAAGCTGGGTGCGCGCGTAAGCACGCTTATCGAAGATGCTCAGGGAGAAGATGAAGAAACTGCAGCTCCAGAAGGTGAAGATGCTTCTGAAGCAAGCAGCGCTGAGGAATGATTTGCCATGGCGAATGATCGACTTTTAGACGTTATCGATGAACCTTGCGCCTTAAAGCTTCTCTCCAACGAAGAGCTTGAAATTTTGGCGGGTGAGATTCGCGAAGAAATTGTGGCCACTGCTTCTCATACGGGCGGCCACGTGGCGTCGTCGCTGGGTGCCGTTGACATTATTGTGGCGTGCCACAGCGTTCTGAACTGCCCGAAGGACAAAATCGTGTTCGATGTGGGGCATCAGGCATACGCGCATAAGCTGCTTACGGGTAGGCGTGAGGCGTTTGCCACGCAGCGCACGTTCGGCGGCATTTCCGGCTTTCCGAAGCCCAGTGAGAGCCCCTACGACGCGCATCCTTCGGGACATGCTTCCGACTCATTATCGGTTGCGTTGGGTCTGGCGAAAGCGCGTGACTTAGCGGGCACCGATGAGAAGATTGTTGCCATTATTGGCGATGCCGCTATTGCGGGCGGCATGGCGTTCGAAGCGCTTAATCACATTGGCCAAGCCCAGACGCCCATGGTCATCATCTTGAACGACAACGAGATGTCTATTTCGCGCAATGTGGGCGCTCTCATGAAGCATTTTGGCGCTATGCGCTCTTCGACCCAATACCAGCAAACGCGCGACTCCGTGCAGGATGCGTTGGAGCATTCTGGCAACGCGGGGCGTGCTTTGGTTCAGTTCGGTCGCAGCATGAAGGACTCCATGAAGCAGTTCTTCCTGGCCAGCTCCATGATTTACGAGCAGCTGGGCATTCAGTGCACCACGCCGATCGACGGTCACAACATTGGGCTTCTGCGTGAAATTCTGCAAACTGCGCTTTCTGCGAATGGCCCGGTCATTGTCCACGTGGTCACGAAAAAGGGCGAAGGCTATGCTCCTGCGCTGAATAATCCCGTGGCTTTCCATGGCGTGGGCGCGTTTGACCCCGCAACGGGCAAGGCGCTGAAAAAACCGAGTACCGCTCCTTCGTATACGAACGTTTTTGGCGATGCGCTGGTGGCAGAAGCGCGCAAGGATAAGCGCATTGTTGCCATAACCGCCGCCATGAAAACGGGCACGGGCTTGACGGATTTTGCCGAGGAATTCCCCAAACGATTCATTGATACCGGCATTACGGAAGGCCACGCTGTTGGTTTGGCATCGGGTCTTGCGTTTGGCGGCTTGAAACCCGTTGTTGCTATCTATTCAACGTTTCTGCAGCGTGGCATTGATCAGGCGATTATCGATGTAGCGTTATCTGACCTGGATGTTGTGTTCGCTATCGATCGTGCTGGTTTGGTGGGCGAGGATGGCCCCACGCACCACGGCGTGTTCGATCTTGCGTACATGCGTATGATTCCGAACATGCGGGTTTTGGCGCCCTCGAACGAGGCAGAGCTGGTCAATGCGTTGCATACTGCTCTTGAACTGGGCGGACCGTTTGCAATCCGGTATCCGCGTGGTGCTGCGGCGGGTGTTCCGTTGCCGGAAGAGCCGTGTGTGCTTGAGCCCGGTCGTGCGCAAACGTTGCGCGAAGGAAGCGATGTTGCGCTGTTGGCGTTCGGTCGCATGGTGGGTCATGCGCTGAAAGCGGCGGAGCTGCTGGAAGACGCGGGCGTGAGCGCGCGTGTGGTGGATATGCGCTGGGTGAAGCCTCTGGATGTTGATGCGGTTGTTGCCGCAGCGAACACGAAGCTGGTGGTTACGCTGGAAGAAGGCGTTATCATGGGCGGCGCCGGTTCGGCGGTTATGGAGGCTATGGCGGAAAAGGCGCTTATCACGCCTGTTTTGCAGCTGGGCATTCCCGATGAGTTTGTAACGCAAGGCACGGCAAATGAGCTGTTCCGCTCGCTTAATCTGCATCCTGAAGGCATTGCACGTTCTGTTTCTGAGCGATTGGGTCAGTTGGCGTAAAACGCTGAAGGGTATAAAGCTAAAAGATGGCGCCCCGCAGAGAAAGCTCTGCGGGGCGCCGTTGCGTTACGGGTTTGCTCGTTTAGTTCTCTTTGTAAACGATGAAAGCCTCGTGAATCTGACCATTCCTGGTGATCTGGTCAAGCTCTTCAGTGGTGCTGAAGTGAAGCTCGTCGATCGGCCAAGCGTAGTCGCCACGGTTCATGGCGTAAACGTAACCCCA
>CAKUDT010000237.1 GCA_934645125.1 uncultured Eggerthellaceae bacterium | reverse complement strand
CCTTTCACTTTATTCGTGGTGTACGTTGCCGCAGCCGCGCAGCGCACTTCGCTTGCAATAAGCGACAAATCGCGCTTGGAGCGATTCATGCGGAAGCCGCAATGCACGCCATTGGCGGTAAATCCCGCCGGAGCGCAAACACCGCCTTCGATAAACTTCATATCAATCCTTTCCGTTTTTGCAGAAACTTCCGATCGATTACCCTCATCGCTTGTCCTACCCACGCGCCCAACTGCACGCAATGAAAAGAGAGCGACGGTTCAGGCTCGCACATTCAAGCCAAGCGTAGGATCAACGCCCAAAACCAAATTCATGTTCTGAATAGCAGCGCCCGACGAACCTTTGCCCAGATTATCGAAGCGTGCCACCAGTAGCAAGCGCTCATCGGTGCCGCACACACTTATCTGCATATCATCGCGTCCTGTGAACGCAGCGGCTGACAAGAAGCCCCCTTCAGCAGCTTCCGCTTCGGGTACAAAATGCACCACGCCGCACGTGTCGCTCGCATAAAACTGCTCATACGCCTGCTCGATAGCCGCTTTGCCGCCCGCCACCTGCGAAGCAAAAACCGGCACGCATACCTCCATGCCCGCATAATACGGGGCAACGGTCGGGCAGAAAATAGGCGCTTGCTCCAAATCGCACATTTTCACCATTTCGGGAAGATGTTTGTGCTGCTGGCTCAAGCCGTAAACGCGCGGAGCCGCAAGCAGCTCGTCTTGGTTCGCTGCGTTTTCGTACTGCGCAATCATGGATTTTCCGCCGCCGGAATATCCCGTAAGCGAAAAACACGTCAGCTGCGCCGCAGGATCTAAAACGCCGGAGCGCACCAACGGAGCAACAAGCGCGATGAAGCCGCTTGCATGACATCCCGGGTTGGCAATGCGCTTTGCCGTTGAAACAGCCTGGTCATCAGGTAAAATCTCAGGGAAACCATAAGTCCAGCTGGAATTAACACGATGTGCTGTTGATGTGTCGATAATCACCGTATCTGGGTTTTCCACTAACGTTGCCGCTTCAATTGCCGCAGCATCGGGCAAGCACAGAAACGCGATATCGGCCGCGTTGAGCATTTCTTTGCGCTTGACAACATTTTTGCGCTGGTCATCGGGCAGCGCAAGCAGCGTGATATCAGGCCGCTGCGCAAGACGATCGTGGATGCGCAAACCCGTGGTGCCGACGCTACCGTCGATAAATACGTTTGTCATGGCAAAATCCATTCAATATTGCATAATTAGTTTGTAATATGCAGTTTATTTGCATAAAATGCTTTGTCTAGTCATTTTTGAGAAAAATGCAAAATACGCTCACTTTTCTCCGTAAGCGAGCGTTATGCAAGACGTAGATATCGTAAAAATCAATGACTCAGCTTTTTACAAACCTGATATCAAATAAAATGGAACGCAAAACGACACATGCGCCCCGCCACGTGGGTCAGGCACGCGCGATAGGCGCCTACAGCCATAGCGTGTGACCGCCCGCACCCATCACCTGCGCGCGCCACCTGCAACCATCGCGCTTGCCGCAAGCAGCGCGCCACAAGCGACCGCCGCCCGCATCCGCCGGCGCATATCCGAAAGGAGCCTTATGACCCTTCAACAACTTCGCTACCTTATGGCCGTAGCGCAGCAAGGCTCGTTCAATGCCGCCGCCGCACGCCTTTTCGTTTCCCAATCAACGCTTTCCATTTCCATCAAGGAACTGGAAGAAGAGCTGGGCATTCAGATTTTTTTGCGCTCGAATCGCGGCCTGAAGCTCACCAACGATGGCACTGAGCTGCTTGGTTACGCGCGCCAAGTAATCGAGCAGGCCGAGCTGCTTGAAAACCGCTACGCCACCCGCTCGGAAGAGCGCGCGCGTCTGGCCATTAGCACCCAGCATTACGCGTTTTGCGTCCAGGCGTTCGTGAGCCTGACCAACGAATATCAAGGCGGTGCCTACGACTTCACGCTGCGCGAAACGCGTACCGGCGAGATTATCGATGACGTGCGCAACTTTAAAGCCGACATTGGCATCTTGTACCTTTCCGCCGCAAACGAGAAGGTTCTAATCAGTACATTTGATGAAGCGCATCTGACGTTTACACCGCTGTTTGTCGCTCGTGCGCACGTGTTCGTGGGAAGCCATCATCCGCTGGCGGCGCGCGAAAGCGTTTCCTTGGTCGATCTTGAAGACTACCCGCGTTACTCGTTTGAGCAGGGTCTTACGAACTCGTTCCATTATTCCGAAGAGCCATTCGGCTACCTGCCCCACACGCGAAACATCACGTATTCCGACCGCGGCACGCTCACCACGCTGCTCACCTTCGGCAACGGTTACACGCTGTCCACGGGCGTTTTATCCGACGAAATGTCATCGGATATTGTGGCAATTCCCCTTGAGGAGGAATGCATCATGCGCGTTGGCTACATAACGCACGATGAGAAAGTACTCTCTGAACTGGCTAAACGATACATAACGCTGCTGCATGGTCGCATTGAAATGACGCTTGGCGAAAGAACCATTGGGTAGAAGGCCGCACCGGGCTGTACGCGCCGGGCGGCACGACCGCTCCACATCCGCCCGCCACCCGCCGCGCCGGACGGGCACACCCGCCCTGCGGGCATCGCTACTCCACAACAATGCTGCGTATCAGATAGCGCTCCAGCGCCGCTCGGTCAAGAGCGCATCCAAAACCGCTGGGCGCCTGGGCCTTGTTCAGCGTGACCAGCCCGCGCTCCACCGTGTGAGCGGGATTCGCAATGTCGCTCACGAACTGTCGCAGCACCGAACCGGTGTTTCCCGCATCTTCCACCGTGGGACGCGTTTGCAGCGCAGCGTGCATTTTTCGCGACATACCCAGGTCAAACATGCCGCCAACCCAAATATGCACCCCGCGGATATGAGCTTGCCGAACAAAGTCAAGCGTTGGCCGCACGCCGCCGAACTCGCCCACGCGCGCAACTACATACCGCAAATTGGGATATTCCAACGCAAGATAAGCCTCTTGCAGCGTTGGGACCGTTTCGTCCAGGCAAATCGGCGTATGCAGCGTCTGTTGGAAGCGAGACAGCTGCGCCAAGTGACGGCGCACTAAAGACTGCCGATCATTCGCCCGCGCGCCACCCATA
>CAKUDT010000236.1 GCA_934645125.1 uncultured Eggerthellaceae bacterium | reverse complement strand
GCAGCAGGCTGCGGCGGCAGCAGCTGCAGCGGCGGCAGCTGGTTGGTTGTGCTCTTGCGGCACAAAGAACACCGGCAAGTTCTGCTCCAACTGCGGTAGCGCAAAACCCGAAGAGTGGACCTGCTCTTGTGGCGCGGTGAACAGCGGAAAGTTCTGCCCCAACTGCGGCAATCCGAAGCCCGAGGCAGCAGCATCGTGGACGTGCGGCTGCGGCACTGTCAACGAGGGCAAATTCTGCAAGAACTGTGGAACCCCGCGTCCGTAAGCGCATACGCCAGTAGCAAAAGAGCCTCCCGAACACGCGCGCGAGAGGCTCTTTTTGTTGACAAATTACCCCACCTTTTGTCAACAAATCGGCGGGGTAATGATGTTGCAAGTCATCGGGGATGCGAACCACTGATTCAGATTCGCCCAGTTCAACGGCCTGTCCCCGCAATCTCTTCGCAGTTGTTTGCCAGCTTACTCTTCGCGAAGGCGGCGCAGATACTCCTCCAACGCAGCCCGATACATAGTGCGATCATTCGCAAACGAAATCAAATCGACAGCTTCATCGGCGGGAACCCAGAACGCCTTGTCGATTTCCTCTTCTTGCGCGCTCAGATCACCTTGGACATATTCCGCCAAAAAGAAAAACACGCTGCGCTTGTCGGTCTTTCGAGCCGATGAAACCTGATAGCAAAAATCGGGCAGGATGTTCACCTGAATGCCAGTTTCCTCGCGAATCTCACGCACCGCGGCGGCTTCCCTTGTTTCCCGGGGCATAATGTGCCCCTTGGGGAAGGAACGTCGGTCGCTCTTCATCGCAATCATGAGCACTTCAAAATCGTGCGCCGAACAGGCCGAATCCTGCGCAGTAGCATCTGCGAAACCCACCGCACCGGCAGCAGCGTCATCGACAACATCGCCCGCAGCAGCGCCTTCCGCGCCGCAAACCTTGCGCCGACGAAACACAACCGCGCCTGCAGAATCGGTCGTGCTGCGCGCGTCTTCCGATGTTCCCAGCAACGCCAAAGAAAGCAGCTTACGAACGCGCTTCGGGTCAAGCTGCGAGAACGGAATGAAGTGATCCACATCGCGCGGACGCACGGGCATTTCGTCCAGCGAGCCTGAGCCTTCGCCTGCGACCTCTTCCCCAGCAGCATTCGCAGCAGCAAATCCTTCCGCCGCAGCACGCTGAGAAGCAGCGCATTCTTCCGCAAACTGGCGCAAGCGATCGGCATGGTTTCCCTGCAGCTTTTCCATCCACACAATGTCGTACCAGCGGTTGAACTTGTACGCGCATCCATGGAAACGAGCCACCGGCTTGTAGCCCTGTTTCTCGTGAAACACCTTGCTGCCGTTCGTCAAATACGGGTCGTTTTCGCAGATAGGAACGGCAATGCATGCATTCAGGTTCGTAATATTTTGTACGAAAAGCACGTTTTCGAGCGCCATGTATAAAAGCGATCCAATGCCAATCTGACGAACGGAGCGGTTCACGTAAATGGAGGTCTCAATGGAATGCTCGTAAGCCGCGCGCGTTTTGAACGGGCCGGCGTAAGCGTACGCGCAAATCTTTCCTGCCTGCTCAGCCACAATGTAAGGATATTTTTCCAGCGTGGTGGCAATACGGCGTTCAAATTCCTCGAGCGACGGCACTTCGCGTTCGAACGTCACCGCCGTTTCTCTCACGTACGGTGCATATATCGCCAAAAGAGCAGCTGCATCGCGCGGCGTGGCAACGCGAAGCGTTAAAAGCTCTTCATCAACAGAGGGGGTCTGCACGTGCTGCGCGTGCTCGGAGTTATCTTCTGTAAGCACCTGAACTCCTTGGTAGCTTGCTTATCGTATGAGTTCACCTATAAAAAAGACCCGGCGAATGCCAGGTCTTCCTTTTCTGGAATGGTGCCCGAGGCGAGAGTCGAACTCGCACGGTTTCCCAACGGTTTTTGAGACCGCCGCGTCTGCCATTCCGCCACTCGGGCGCATTTAGGAATTATATCTAATTGCGCGCCATCAGTCGAGAAAAAGTTTGTAAATATAGATATTTCTTGCAAAAGGGATGCATCTGGAATTTCGATGGCGTAGAATGCCGTTGCTCATGAAGAAGGAACAAAACATATCGCATCTGAACACGGTAAGCGCATCGAACGAGTCAAGCGTACAGCCCTCAAAGGAAAAGAAGGGCAGCGGGAAGCTCATCGGTGTGCTTTTAGTTGTAATTTCTGCTATAAGCTGGGGTTTTTCCGGTTCCATTGCGCAATATCTTACGCAATGGCAAGGCGTGCACGTTGAATGGCTCAATTGTGCGCGTATGGTGAGCGCAGCAATCGTCCTTTTGCCCATTGCGCTTAGCAAGAAGGATTCGCGACAGGAAATCATTGCCGTACTGCACAGCAAGACCGATATGCGCGATATGGTCATCTTCGCCATTTTCGGTGCATTCGCTTGCCAAATTGGCTACCTTGTTACGCTTTCCATCACAAATTCCGGCACGGCAACCATGTTTGAGCAGCTCAGCATGATTATTGTTGTAGCCGTGACCTGCCTTACCGTGAAAAGAAAACCCACCCGCAAAGAAATACTTGCGCTCGTGCTGGCGCTCTCGGGCGCGTTCTGCTTCTGCACGCAGGGCAGCTTGGATTCCCTTGCCATGCCGTTCGAGGGCTTTTTGTGGGGCATCTTCGCCGCTGTTGGCATGGCCACTTACGTGCTGCTGCCCGTACGCCTGCTCAAGAAATTCAGCGGCCTTACGGTAACTGTCCTGGCCATGGCCATTGCAGGCACGGTTATCACCATCGCTTTCCGTCCCTGGACTATCATGCCCGAGCTCAACGCCCCGGTAATTCTGGGTACGCTGGGAACCGCCATCCTGGGTACGGTTATTGCGTATCTATTCTTTATGGAGGGCGTGAAGCGCGTTGGCGCCGTGATTGGCGGCTTGCTTGATGCAATTGAGCCGGTAACGGCCATTATCGCAAGCGCCGTTTGGCTGGGAACAGTCGTAACGGGCTGGGACGCTCTGGGATGCGCCCTGATTATTGGCATGATCGTTCTGATCACGCTGCCCGAAAAAGAGCCCAAGAACAATAGCAAGAAACCCGTGAAGAAGACACGCGAAGCTGCGGAAGCAATTAAGTC
>CAKUDT010000235.1 GCA_934645125.1 uncultured Eggerthellaceae bacterium | reverse complement strand
CACGGACGTGCCTTCCACACGCGAGAGCGCTTCGGTGGTTGCACGCGTCCCCATGCCCCACAGGGCCGCCGCGCTTTTGAGCTGCACGTCGTCGTCTTTGATGCACAGATACACCGGCGTAGCCGATGTGCCCTCAAGCACGATCGCGTCCCAACCTGCCAGTTTGATTTTTGCGCCCAGCATGCCGCCGCAGTGACCATCAACCAGCAAATTATCGGTAGTGTACGTGGAAAGCGTGCTGATAGTAGTACGTCCCGCCAACGGAACACCCGATGCCGTAAGAGGCCCCACCGCGAAGACGACCTTATTTTCCGGGTCAAAGGGCTTCGTGCCTGCAGGAACTTCATCGTACATGATTTTGTTCGCCAAGCCCATGCCGCCGATGTAATCCTTGTAGGGATCGGTCGGCTGTGTAGTAATGGAGCCCGTGGACAGGTTCACGCGAAGAATTTTGCCAGTCCATCCATACGATTTTTCAGCCATTGTATTCTCCAAACCTTAAAACGTAACAAAGAACAGAACGGTTGTTGTGCGGTACTGTCGCGTGGTACGCAAGGCGGAAAGCTTTATGACGGACATTGTGCTTCAGTATGATTCCTGCGAAAAAAACACCATCCCCTCTTTGGGGGTAATTTCCCCTTTTCCCTGTAAGCGGCTGAAAAACGACAAAATTTCCCCCAATGAGGGGATAGCGCGCCACTCTTTTTTCTTTATGCTGCCCTGCGTTGTGCAAGGTACGTATTGCGTAAGATTGCGCGAGATTGCACCGGCCACCGAAGCATAAGACGTCAAATTGGCAGCGAGCCAATAAGGCGCGGCGCGGTTGCCCAGGCATCAAGATGCGCAAGAAGCAAGAAGAAAGCCTTTTCTGAAATGTAGGACAACGCATTGCGAAGTTTGCCGCCGACAAGGATCGCTCGCGCGATGCGCAAAAACCGGCACCCGCAAACAAGCAATGTAAAAGAGGAGACATTTCAGAAGAGCAAAAGGGCATCGGAAGAAGACACAAGAAGGGAGAGGTCATGTCTGACAACTACGTTGATACGATTCCCGATAAGATTCCCGATGAAACATCCACGCTCGCAGCGGCAACCGATGCTGCCGACGCAAGCGCTACCGAAGATGCCGCCAAAGCAACCGGCACGAAGAAACCGAAGGTCATCGTTGACCGCCGCAGCGTGCTTGCCATGGCTGGATGCGGCATAGCAGGCCTGGTCATTGGTGGATTTTTAGCTTCCTGGGGCGTTACTCAAGAATCAATTGCCTCAGGTCGCGTGAGCATTCGCACTACGCCCACGAAAATGATCGTAACCGATCGCGCACGCTGCTCGGGATGCCAGCGCTGCGAAATGATGTGCACCCTGAAAAACGACAGCCGCGTGTGCCAGCATATCGCACGTGTACGCGTGTGGGACAACTACAACTACGGCGCGGGTGCCGATACAGGCGAAGGCGCCATGAAGAACTGTCGCTTCACCGTTGAGCACTGCAAGCAATGCGAGGATCCGAACTGCATGAAGTATTGCCCCGTGCACGCAATTTATGCCGACGAGAAGACCGGTGCCCGCGTGGTGGACACGAAGCTGTGCATTGGCTGCGGCATGTGCGCGCAAGCCTGCCCCTGGAACATGCCACGCATTGATTCCGAAACCGGCACGTCCACGAAATGCATTTCCTGCGGACGCTGCGCCGAGCAATGTCCGAATGGCGCCATTCTGTTCGTTGACTGGGAGGATATCGCCGAAAAAGTCATTGAGCAGGGTGTTTTGCGCACCGCAACCCTCGTGCAAGCGTAAACGGCATCTCGTTTGATTCGCCACTTCATCTTCCCTTGAAAACGTTTGCATAGAAAGAGGACGCATCATGTTGAATCATGCATTAACGCGGCGGAATTTCCTTGCCGGCGCCGCAGGCGTTGCCACGGCAGCTGCGTGCGTCACGGCCACGGGATTTCCTCTGCACGATAAAGCCCTTGCGGCTGACAAGGACGTCACAATAACAACTGCCCCCGCGCTGTGCGGCGCCTGCAGTGCCCACTGCGGGTTTACCGCCTACGTCAAAGACGGCAAGCTGGACAAGATCATCGGCAGCGCCGACCACCCCGCATCGTGCGGATGCCTGTGCGCCGTTGGATACGGTTACACGCAGCTCGCTTATTCCAAAGACCGCCTAACCGACCCCATGAAGAAAAACGATAAAGGCACGTTCGAAAAGATAACGTGGGATCAGGCTATCTCGGAGATATCCGAGAAAACGAAGAGCATTGCAAAGAGCAGCGGCGCCGGAAGCATTGCCGCCGTATATGGAAACGATGCAACTTCCAAGTATTACCTGACGCGTTTCATGAACGTTTTAGGCTCCAACAACGCGTATGCAAGTTGCGCCGCCGGAAATGTTGCGCGAGCGGCGGGCACCTTCCAGGCAATCGGCGTTGACCACTATTACGCCGACGTCGAAAACGCGCAGATGGTGGTGCTTTTGGGCGCCAACTACCTGGAAAGCGGCGTTCCCGCGCACATCAAAGCGTTGCAGAAAGCGCATGAGAAGGGCGCAACCATCCTCTACATTGATTCGCGCTGCGGAAACACCGCAACGTTCGCGGATAAATGGCTTCCCATTAACCCCGGCGCCGATCTTGCACTGGTGCTTGCACTGAGTAACGTGATAGTAAATCGCGGGCTGTACGACAAGGCCTACGTTAAGGAAAACGGCGAAGGCTTTGCGGAATACGCAGCCGCGCTTGCTGATTACACCCCCGATTGGGCTGAACCCATCACGGGCATTACCGCAGTTGAGATTGAGACTATCGCAAGCGAACTTGCTTCGGCCGCACCTGCTTGCTGCATTGAGCTTCCTGAGTACGAGCAGATGGACGGTGGCTACAATAATTCGGGCGAAACCGCACGCGCCGTTGCCCTGCTACACACGCTGCTGGGCTGCTGGAATGAAAAAGGCGGCGTCCTTGTCACGTCTTCCCTTGAGCCGGGAACGCTTGATGCTGCAAAGTTTCCCCCCGTGCCCGCGGTAACAGCCGCCACCATTGGGGCTGCCGATTACCCGCTGGCTGCGGTCGTTGGCGCTTCAAGTTCAATTGCACTAGCCGGCGTTGATGCTGGTCAGAT
>CAKUDT010000234.1 GCA_934645125.1 uncultured Eggerthellaceae bacterium | reverse complement strand
GCGCCAGCCCGCGCTCCAGCGCCTCGCGAATTTCCGGATTCGGGAAGGGGCAGGTGGGAAAGTCTCCGTCGGGCTGCGCTTGCTCGGGCACAACGGTCACGTTTTTCATGCCGATGCGCTCGAAGATGCGGTTCACGCACTCCAGGCCTGTGCCGTTGAGCGGCGTATATACCACAGAAAGATCAGCCAGTGCTTCGGGCGCTTCCAAGGATTGCGTTGCCACGGCGTCGATGAAACGGTCGAGCACGCCTTCGTCGGTGTAGGTGGCCAGGCCGCGTTCGAGTGCTTCGTCAAACGGCATGCAGTTTACGTCGTCGAAGACGTCCACGTTGTTGATAGCCGCCTGAATATCGTGCGCAGCCTGTGTGGTTATCTGGCAGCCGTCGGGGCCGTATGCTTTGTAGCCGTTGTACTCGGCGGGGTTGTGGCTGGCGGTCATGCAAATACCCGCGCTGCAGTGCAAATCGCGCACTGCCCAGCTCAATGCCGGCGTGGGTTCAATGCGCTCGTACAGGTACGACCTCACGCCGTTTGCCGCTAAAACACCTGCTGCTACCTGGCAAAACTCTAGGCCGCCGTGGCGCGAATCGCGCGCAATGGCAACGGTGGGGTTTTCGAAATGCGCGTTCAGGTAATTCGCCAGGCCCTGCGTTGCCTTGCCTACCGTGTGGATGTTCATACGGTTCGCGCCCGCTCCTAGAATGCCACGCAGGCCGGCAGTTCCGAATTCCAAATCTTGGAAGAATGCATCGTTGCAGGCGGTTTCATTGGTTGCCAGAGCGGCAAGCTCTTCTTGGTAGCGCGCATCGGCGCGCTCGGTCCAGCGTTTGAGATTAGCGGAGATGGTATCGGAAAGCATGCGCTGCTCCTTTGTTTGCGGTTCAATTCGCGATTTGAATAATGTCATTATAGGGGTGTCGGGAGCTTTTCGTTTCGCGATGATGGTAGAATTACCTTTTATCAAGAATACGTCAACAAGAGAGAAGAAGGGCAGCCTCCATGGCAGAGGTCAACATCGCTGCGGTGCTCATTGCGAATTTAATGGCAATGACCATGCTGTTCATTATTCTCATGAATCGTCATTGGCGTCTTGATCGGCGCGTGCGTGAAAGCGATGCGTTGTATGCCCTGGTTGTACTTTCTTTTATCTCTTGTGTGATCGATTGCGTGAGCAACTTGGTTGCCGGTCGCCCGGGCGTGTTGTGCTGCGTGGTGGGGTACGCTACGAATACCTGGCTTTATGCCATGAATGTGGTGTTTGGGCCGTTGTGGGTGTATTTTTTGGCGGCGCATTTGGATGTGAAGCTTCCGCGATGGAGCAAGATTGCTTGCGGCGTGATAGTTGCGGTGGCGGCAGCGTTTTTGATTGTCAACCTTGTGATTCCCGTGGTCTTCTCTTTTGATGTGACGGGTGTGTACAAGCGAGGCCCGATTTATTGGTTCTACCTGGCAATTGCCGTGGTGTTCCTTGTTGCCAGCCTGGTGGTTTACTTCTATGCGCACGCAACGGGCGGCGTGCTGAAGACGTTTCCTTTGTGGGTGTTTTTGGTGCCGGCCATCTTTGGCATTGCGTTGCAGGGGACGATTTACGGCATCTCGACCATTTGGCCTTTTATCGCAATTGCGTGTTGCGGTGTGGTGACCAGTCTGCAAAGCGAGTTGATTTCGCGCGACAAGTTGACTGGCTTGTACAATCGGTTTTACCTGGACAGCATTGCTAACGCGCCTGTGCGCGCGGGTGTTTTGAGCGCGCGCAAGCCGGAGCTGCTTACCATTTTGTGGTTGGATTTGAACGATTTCAAGGCGATAAACGATAAGTACGGTCATGCGGTGGGTGATAAAACGCTGGTTGCTGTGGGTGCCGCTTTGTCCGAGGTCGTGGGGCCGTTGGGCGCGGTTGTCCGGTATTCGGGCGATGAATTCGTGGTTTTGCTGAACACGCAGGATGATGCGCAGGTCGATGCATGCGTGAGTGATATTGGGACCGCGCTTGCGGGTATCTCGCTTGAGGAAGCCAAGGGAATGCCTGTTTCGGCATCGATTGGACGGCTTTCTTTTGACCCCGCTGCTATGCCTATGGACGAGGCTCTTAACTGCGTTGATCTGCTTATGTACGAGAACAAACGCGCCTATCATGCTGCGGGAACGTCGCGCGACCGCCGTGCTTTGCGCTAAAGGCAAGGCGCACGTAATCCTTCATGCGGTTTCCTTCCTGCGCTGTCAATATTGTAGCCGACTGTGGTTGTTTCGTGCCTTGTTCGGGGCAAGAGAAAGCCCGCTGACCTGATTGTTGTTTCGGGTGCCCCTCCGTTTCTTCTGCGAAGAAGACGTTTCGCGCGTAGTTTCGCGGCATGTTGTCGTTTTTTTGACCCGAATGCGCAAAATATGACGGTACGGGGTAGGTGAGGAGGGGCTGTTCATGAGTTTCGCCATTAGATAATTTATGCGACCTGGGGTTTTGCAGGGTGCGGTCTGCTCGGGCAGCCCCAAACGACGCTGTTCATGCCCTGGACCTACCCCGTATCGAAATATTTTGCGCATTTGCTTCGATTTTTCGACAACATGGTGATTTTTTGGGGTGGGCTAAAGCTCGGCGCTCCCAAACGGAGCCGTTGTATCAACAATCGGCACGCTACCGCTGCGGGGCGCGCCTGCGATCCGCTGGTCGATCCCGTTGGGATAATTTGGCAACAAGCATTTCTGTTTACGGGCGCGAAACGAAATATTACTATGATACGAATGAATTTTTGCGGCTATTCGTCCGAATTTAACGTTCGGGTATGGTATTGATTTGCGTGGCGGCACGTGCGCCGATTTGTGCGTTGAAGTGTTGCTGACCTGCATTAATGGAAAGAGGTAACTATGACACGTGTGGGTATTTTGGGATACGGAAACTTGGGAAAAGGCGTTGAACTGGCTATTCGCCAAAACGACGATATGGAGCTTGTGGGTGTGTTCACGCGCCGCGATCCCGCGACGGTGACCATTGCTACGCCGGATGTGCTGGTGCGTTCCGCAAGCGAGCTCGATGAAGGCGCTGCGACAGACGTTGACGTGCTGATCATCTGCGGCGGCAGCGCGACCGACCTGCCCAAGCAGACGCCGAAATACGCTGCGAAGTACAA